>NZ_BSRG01000007.1 GCF_040363165.1 Thermus sp. LT1-2-5
AAGGGAGGTGGGCAGAACGGAAACTAAAGGGGTTCTCGGAGGTGAAGGAGGTGCTGGAGAAGATGCTTCAGGAGCGGTATGCCCCCCGTACACAGACTCTTACACATAACTCTTGACACGACCCTTCCTGGACTACCTCCTCTCCTTGCGGGGCCAGAACCTCATGGCCTATACCGCCTTGATCTTCGCCCGCAGGGAAACGGTGGTGGGGGAGGCCACGCCCCAGGCCCTCTACAAGGCGGTGGGGGGCAAGGACAAGGTGTACGCCATCCCCGTGTCCCGGGAAATCCTGAAGAACCTGGACCCGCAGGAGCGCCTGCGCTTCCTGAACTTCTGGCGCCAGGCCATCCGGGGCCAGTAGGGAGGCTGAATGGCGCCGGTGCGGGGCATCCTTTCCCATAGCCTCGGGCGCTTTGCGCTTCCCCTTCTTACCGGGGTGGTGGGGCTTTTGGTTCTGGCCCCCCTTGGCATCCTCGCTTACCAGAGCCTCCTCACCGCCCCTTTCTTTGCGCCCCTTAAGCGGGTGGGCCTCGAGGCCTACCGCTACATCCTCCACGACCCGTACTTCTTTGAGGCGCTCAAGAACTCCTTCTTCATCGGGCTTGGGATGGTGGTGGTGGCCGTCCCCTTGGGAAGCCTCTTTGCCTTTTTGGTGACCAAGACGGACCTTCCCTTCGCCCGCTTCTATGAGCTCCTCCTCCTTGCCCCCGTCTTTATCTCGCCCATCATCCTCGGCATCGGCTTCATCGTGGCCTTCGGCCCCTCAGGCCTGGTTTCGGGCCTGGTGGAGGGCGTTTTGGGCCGGGTGCCTTGGACCATCTATACCGTACCCGCCATCGCCGTCATCGCCGGGCTGACCCACGTGCCCTACGTCTATCTCTACGTGGCCAGCACCATCCAGAACGTGGACGCTTCCTTGGAGGAGGCGGCCCGGGTGGCGGGGGCGAGGCCCACCTGGGTTGCCTTGAGCGTCACCTTCCCTTTGGTGCGCCCCGCCTTGGTCTATAGCGCCGCCCTCATGCTCCTTTTGGGCTTCGAGCTGTTTGGCCTGCCCTTGGTCCTGGGGGACGCCAAGGGGATCATGGTCATCACCACTTACCTGTACCGCCTCACCGCCATCACCGGCACCTCCGCCTACCACCTGATGGCGGCGGTGAGCGTGGCCATCGTCCTCATCGCCTGGTCCTTGGTCCTCCTGCAGCGCTACCTGGTGGGGCGCATGGAGGGGCGGTACGTGGCCATCGGGGCCCGGGGGTACCGCACGGAGCGGCTTCCCCTAGGGCGCTTGCGGTTTGTCTGGGCTTCCCTTTTGGCCCTTTACCTCCTCGTCGCTGTGGTTTTGCCGGTCCTGGGGGTGGTTTTCCGTAGCCTGGTTTCCAGTTGGGGCCCCGGGGTCGACCTAAAGGAGGTGTTCACCCTGGGCCACTACGTGGAGGTCTTTAAGCTTCCCAACCTAAGCCGGGCGGTGAGCAACACCCTTGTGGTGGCGGCCCTGGGGGGGATCGTCGCCCTGGCCTTCTACCTTCTCATCGCCCTGGGCATCCAGCGGGGTGGGCGGTACGGCCGGGTGCTGGACTATTTGGCGGGCCTTCCCCGGGCGGTGCCGGGCCTGGTCATGGGACTGGCCTTTCTCTGGCTGTTCCTCTTCCTTAAGCCCATCGCTCCCTTGCGCAACACGCTTTTCGCCCTAATCCTGGCCTACACGGTGGTCTGGATGCCCTACGGGGTCCGCCTTCTCACCGCCGCTCTCCTTCAGGTGGGGCGGGAGGTGGAGGAGGCGGCGCGCATCGTCGGAGCGTCGGCGGTGAAGGCATTTCTCCACGGGACACTTCCCCTCTTGCGGGGCGGGGTCCTCACCGCCTGGTTTTTGCTTTTCATCCAGTTCGTGCGGGAGTACTCCACGGGCGTTTACCTCCTGACGGCGGGCACGGAGGTGCTAGGGGCCCAGATCGTGGCCCTCTGGGGCACGGGGGCGGTGGACGTGATCGCCGCCTTGGCCACCCTGCAGGTCCTCATCGTGAGCGCCGTTTTCCTCTTGGCCAACCGCCTCGGGGTCCGACCCCAAGGCTTGTAGAGGTGAAGCGTGATGGGAAAGGGATCGCTCAAAACCCCAGGGCAGGGTCCTGGGCTTAAGGAGGCTTCCTTAGGGGTGGAGGCCCTCGAGGTGCGCCTGGGGGAGAACCTGGTCCTCCAGAGGGTGGACCTCACCGTGTCCCCAGGGGAGGTGGTGGCCCTCTTGGGCCCTTCGGGCTCGGGCAAGACCACCCTGCTTCGGGCCGTGGCGGGCCTGGTGCGACCCACAGGGGGACGGATCGCCCTGGGCAACGAGGTGTTCTTTGACGGGGCGAGGGGGATCTTCCTTCCCCCCGAGCGGCGGAACCTGGGCCTGGTGTTCCAGTCCTACGCCCTTTGGCCCCACCGCACCGTCTATGAGAACGTGGCCTACGGGTTGCGGTTAAGGCGGGTGCCGGAGAAGGAGGTGAGGGAGCGGGTGCTCTCCCTCTTGGATCGGCTAGGCCTCACGGGGCTGGAAGGGCGCTACCCCGGGGCCCTTTCCGGGGGCCAGCAGCAGCGGGTGTCCTTGGCCCGAGCCCTGGCCTACGACCCCAAGCTCCTCCTCCTGGACGAGCCCCTTTCCAACCTGGACGCCAAGCTCAGGGACCAGGCCCGGGTCTGGCTCCGGGAGACGCTCAAGGCTACCGGCAAGGCCGCCCTCTTTGTCACCCACGACCAAGCGGAGGCTATGGCCATCGCCGACCGCATCGCCTTGCTCAACGAGGGCCGGATCGAGCAGGTGGGCACCCCCGAGGAGCTCTACCGGAATCCCAGGACCCTTTTCGTGGCAGATTTCCTGGGAAACCCCAACGTGGTGGACGCCCTGGTGGTGGCCCTGGAGGAGGGGCTGGTCCGGCTGGAGCTTGCCGGGTTTTCCTTGCGGGCCAGGGCCATGGGGTCCGTGGTTCCCGGGAGGCTTGCCAAGCTGGTCCTCCGCCCGGAGGTCCTGCGGCTGGCAGGGGCCGGGGAAGTAAACGTCTTAGAAGGGGAGCGGGTGCACAGCCTTTACCTGGGGGCCCACTACGAGGAATGGGTGCAGGTGGGGGAGGCCCTGCTAAGGCTGGTAAGCCCCACCCCGCTCCCGGGTCCCCGAGTGCGCCTCGGCTTTGACCCGGAAAGCGCCCTGGCCTACCCCAGCCCCTAGGGCGCATAATGCCCTCGTGGTCCGCGCCCTTTTGGCGCCTTTTCTGGTCTTGCTCTTGGGCCTGGGGCTCCTCGAGGCCATCCGGGCCAACGGCTACCTCGGCCAAGCCCTCCTGGCCGAGGCCCGGAGGGTGGCAGGGGCGCAGGCAGGGGACACCTCGCTCTCCCTCCTCGGGGTTCGCCTGACCGACCGTCCCGGAAGCCCCCTGCCCCTCTTTGGGGAGAAGGCGGAGGGGGTGGAGGTGCGCCCAAGGGAGCTTCGGGCCTGGGTGAGCTGGCCTTGGGGTTCCGGAGCCTTGGAGGTGGTGCGGAGCCACCCCCTGTACCTGCCCGCCTGGGGGCCTGCGCTCCTCTTGGCCCTGGCGTCGCTCCTTTGGGCCAGGGCCCGGGTTTACGGGGCCCTCCGCCGGGCGCTGGGGTGGCCCTTGGGGGAGGCGCGAAGGCGGCTCGCCGCACTCGAGGCGGCCTTGGTCGCCTTAGAGGAGGGCGTGGCCGTGGTTCAAGGAGAAAGCGTCGTCCTGATCAATCCCCGGGCCCGGGATCTCTTGGGCTTGGCCCCAGAAGCGCTCACGCCCATATCCCTGCGCAGGATCTGGCCCGCCTTGGCCGATGCCCTTGCGCTTTCTGCCGGGGAAGATGCCCTGCCCCTTCCCACGGGCCGGCCCGCCCGGGTACGGGTGCGGTGGGTGGGAGAACACAGGGTGGTGGTCTTCCAGGACCAACGGGAGCTTTTACGGTTGGCGGAAAACCTCACGCAAAGCCGCCGCCACCTGGATCTTCTTCGCGCCCAAGCCCACGAGTTCCACAACCTGCTCCACGTTATGGCTGGCCTGCTGGAGCTGGGGCGGGTGGAGGAAGCCTTGCGCCTCATCCAGAGCGAGGCGGAGGCGGAAGCGGAGCTGGAGCAGGTGTTGTCCCGGGTGGAGGTGCCCCTTCTCGCCGCCCTTCTTCTGGGCAAGCGCCGCAGGGCGCACGAGCTCGGGGTGGCGTTGGCCTTGGAGGGCAGGCTGCCTGCCCGGTATGCGCCCCTGGCAGAGGTCTTGCTCTCGGCGGTGGGGCACCTGGTGGACAACGCCCTGGAGGCCGCCGGGCCTGGGGGGGTGGTGCGGGTCTGCTTCCAGCAGGAGGCAAGCGGGTTGCGCCTGGAGGTCCGGGACAACGGTGCGGGGCTTCCCCCAGGGACGGAGGCCCTCTTCCTTCCTGGGGCAAGCGGGCGGGGCGAGGGCCGGGGCTACGGTCTGGCCCTGGTTCGGGCCCAGGTGCGTTCGGTGGGGGGCGAGCTGGGCTATCACCGGGAGGAAGGATGGACGGTGTTCTGGATCCGTCTAGCCGGGCCGTGGAGCGGGCCCTTATCGTAGAGGACGAGCCGCGGGTGGCCGTCTTGCACCGGGCCTTTCTGGAGGGGGAGGGGTTTCAGGTGGCGCTGGCCTCGAGCCTGGCCGAGGCCCTGCAGGCGCTGGTGGTGGAGCCTCACCTGGTGCTTTTGGACCTCTACCTTCCCGATGGGCACGGCCTGGATCTACTTCCGGTCTTGGAGGGGACCTACGTCATCGTGATCACCGCCGCCAAGGACGTGCCCACCGTGGAGCGGGCCCTCCTGGGCGGGGCCATGGACTACCTGGTGAAGCCTTTTGGGCGCAGCCGCTTCCAAGAGGCTTTGAGCCGATACCGGGCTTTCCGGGCCCTCCGAAGCAAAAGGGAGGTTTCCCAGGCGGACCTGGACCGTCTTCTGGCCCGGGGCAGGGGGCCCAAGGGCCTTGACCCCCTAACCCAAGAGCGCGTCCTGGGCCTCTTCCGCTCCCAGGCTACCCTGACGGTGGAGGAGGTGGCCGCTGCCTTGGGGCTCTCCCGCGTCACCGCCTGGCGCTACCTGGAGGGGATGCGGCGCCAGGGGCTGTTGCAGGCGGAGCAGGTCCACGGCGGGATGGGGCGGCCCTTGCGGCGGTACCGCCTCGTAGGCCCAAAGGGCTAAAGCCCGTGGCGGAGCCTTTCCCGGTACCAAAAGGCGCTCCGCTTGGGGATGCGCTTCCCGGTGGGGAAGTCCACGTAGAGGAGGCCGAAGCGCTTGGTGTAGCCGTGGGCCCACTCGAAGTTATCTAAGAGGCTCCAGACGAAGTAGCCCTGAAGGGGCACCCCCTCGGCCTTGGCCCGAAGCGCCGCCTCCAGGTGGGCCTTGAGGTACGCCACCCGCTCCGGGTCCTCCACCACCTCCCCTTCCCAGCGGTCGGGGTAGGCGGCCCCATTTTCCGTCACGTAAAGGGGCCAGGGGGTTTCCCGGCCTAAGCGCTTGAGGAGGCGATACAGCCCCTCGGGGTAGACCTCCCAGCCCATGGCGGTGGTGGGGCGTTCCGGGGGCAGGTAGCGCACGGGGTAGCGGCCCTCTCCTGGGGCCACGCGGGCCCGGGTGTAGTAGTTCACCCCCAGGAAGTCCAAGGGCTGGGCGATGCGTTCCAAATCCTTGGAGTGAACGGGGAAGCCCGGGGTTTCCGCAAAGGGGCTTTCGGGGTAGCCCCGGCCCAAAAGGGGGTCCAGGAAGAAGCGGTTGTGGTAGCGGTCCGCCCGGTCCACCGCCTCCCTGTCCTCCCCTTCCACCCAGGTGAAGTTGAGGACGATGCCCACCCGCTTGGCCCCAGCACCCCTGAGGGCCTCCACCCCGAGCCCGTGGGCCAGGAGGAGGTGGTGGGCGGCGCGGAGGGCTGCCTCGAGGTTCCGTAGGCCCGGGGCGTGCTCCCCGGTGAAGTGGCCGAGGAAGGCGCTACACCAGGGCTCGTTGAGGGTGGCGAAGTAGGCGACGCGGTCAGCGAAGGCTTTGCCCACCAGGGCGGCGTACTCGGCGAAGGCGAAGGCGGTTTCCCGGCTCCGCCACCCGCCCCGCTCCTCCAAGGCCAAGGGCAGGTCCCAGTGGTAGAGGGTGAGGAAGGGGGTGATCCCCGCCTCCAGAAGGGCGTCCACCAGTCGGTCGTAAAAGGCGAGGCCCTTGGGGTTGATGCGGCCCCGGCCCTCGGGGAGGATGCGGGGCCAGGCCACGGAGAAGCGGTAGGCGTTTAGGCCCAGCCAGCGCATCCACTCCAGGTCCTCCCGCCACAGCCGATAGTGCTGGCAGGCGGGCTCGCCCGAGCTCCCATCCCGAATGGCCCCAGGGCGCCGGGCAAAGGCGTCCCAGATGGAGGGCCCCCGCCCGTCCTCCTGGGTGGCCCCTTCGATCTGGTAGGCGCTGGTGGCGGCTCCGAAGAGAAAAGGTTCCCGTTCCACGCGCCCCTCCTATCCCTTGACCGCCCCGGCGGTGAGGCCCTGGATGAGCCAGCGTTGCACCAGGAAGAAGAGGAAGAGGACCGGGAGCGTGGCCACCGTGGCGGCGGCCATCACCAGGTCGTAGCGGTTTTGAAAGTTGCCCACGAAGTTGCGGATGCCCACGGGGATGGTGGCGGTGGCCTCGGTGGTGAGGATTTGGGCAAAGAGAAGCTCGTCCCAGGCGGTGAGGAAGATGTAGACGGCGGTGGCGGCGATGCCCGGGAGGGCTAGGGGTAGGATCACCCGGTGACGACTCCTCGGACTGAAGTCCGAGGCTTCTCGGTTTAGGTTGGGGAGAAAGCCTCAACCATCCCCGAAGGCCCCGTCCAGGCCTTAGCCAGGATGTTCCGCGCGGCGGCCACGTCCCGGTGCAGAAGGGTTCCACAAGCGGGGCAGGTGTACTCCCTGACCCACAAGGGTCGCTTCTCCCTGTGGCCGCATTTGGGACAATCCTGGCTCGTGTGTTTGGGGTCTACCCCGATGACCCGCCTACCAGCCTCTTCCGCTTTGTAGGCGAGGATCTGCAAAAACTGTGCCCATCCCGCATCCAAGACTCCCTTGGCAAGAGGGGAGCGGGACAAGCCTTGGATGTTCAGGTCCTCGTGAACGATGGTCCCGTAGCGGTTGACCAGGCTCCTCGCTACCGTGTGGTGAAAATTGAGCCGTTGCCTGGCTATCTTCCTGTGGAGTTTGGCTAGCTCTTCCCTGATCTTCCGGTATCGGTAACTGCCCCGCTTCTTGCGGGATAGCGCCCTCTGCTTCTTCGCCAGCTTCTCCTGGGTTGTCTGGAAGTAGCGGGGCGCTTTGACCTCTTCCCCCTCCGAGGTAACGAGGAAGTTGGGGTTGGTGCCCAGGTCAATGCCCACCGCTTCCTCAGATGGGGGAAGAGGCTTAGGCTCCACCTCGCAGAGGAAAATGATGTACCACGCATCACCTTCCCTTTTTATCGTTGCCGTCTTTATCCTCCCCTCCAGGGGACGGTGTAGCTTGACCTTCACCGAGCCGACGCCATGGATAAGAACCCGCTTCACCCCTTCTTGGAGCTTGACCCCGGTGGCGTAGGCCTGGGGGAAGGTGAAGGAGTCGTAGCGGCTCTTTCCCTTGAAGCGGGGGTAGCCCGCCTTCCCCTTTTTGGCTTTGAGTCGGCGGAAGAAGCCTTGAAAGGCCCGCTCTACCCTTTGGAGGACATCCTGGAGGACTTGGGAGTGGACGCGCTTGTACTCTGGAAGCTCGGCTCGTATCTCTGGGAGCCACCGCGTTTGCTCGGAGAAGGACACGCTTCTCTTCGCCTTCTTGTAGGCCTCTCTCCTCTCCTGCAAGGCGGCGTTGTAGAGGTGGCGGCAGAGGTCCAGGGTGCGCTCCAGGTCCTTGGCCTGGGGTTGGGTGGGGTAGAGGCGGTACTTGAAGGCTTTGCGCATCCCCGTCCTCCACGTAGGATAGCGCGCTTTTCGCTTATCCCGCTATGCGCTCCGAAGGAGCGCGTGGGGGTCCATGGATCCCCGGTTTGAAAACCGGGGCGTTATGGCCCCCACACCCCCTTTTCTGTAAATGGGGATCAGGAAGAGGATCCCCGGGATCACCTGGGTGAGCAAGACGCTCCCCGCAAAAAGCTCCGCCCCGGGGAAGCGGAAGCGGGCCAGGGCGTAGCCCGCCAGGGTGGCCACCCCCAGGGCCAAGAGGGTGGTCAGGCCGCAGACCAGAAGGGAGTTCTTCAGGTACTGGAAAAAGGGCAAGGCCCGCCAGATCTCCAGGTAGTTCCCCCACTGGGCCACCCTGGGAAAGAGGCTTCCCGTGGCCGCTTCCAGCTGGGTCATCAGGGAGGTGTTCACCATCCAAAGGATGGGGAAGAGTTGCCCCAAAAGCCCCAGGGCCAGAACGCCCCAAGCGCCCCACGCAAGCCAACGTTCTTCCCGCATGGTTCACCTCGCCTTCAGGTCCTCGCGGAAGACCCGGTACCAAAAGAGGATGAGCCCCAGCGTCAGGAGCATGTACAGCGTGCTGGCGGCCGCGCCTAGGCCGAAGTTCCACATGCCGAAGGTGTTCCGGAACAGGTTGGTCATGAGGAGGTCGCCCCACTCCCCCGGGTACCCGGCGCCGTGGCCGAACATCATGTAGACGATGTTGAAGCTATATAGGGTCCCAAGAAGGCCGTAGAGGAGCAGGATGGCCGTCACGGGCCGAAGGAGGGGCCAGGTGATGTGCCGAAAGCGCTGCCAGGGGGTAGCCCCGTCCACCTTGGCCGCCTCGTAGAGCTCCTGGGGTACGGTCTGGAGGGCCGCCAAGTAGGTGACCATCACGAAGGGCCAGCTCCGCCACACCGTGGGGAGGACGATGGCCACGAAGGTGAGGGGACCGATGAGCCAGTGGGGCTTTTCGGGGAGCAGGTGGAGGACGTCCACCAAGAGGGTGTTGATGACCCCGTTTTTGAGCCACATGAACCCCCAAAGGAGGCCCACCACGTAGCTGGGCACCACCCAGGGGAGGAGGAAGAGGGTGCGCCACAGCCCCCGCAGGAGGAGGGGGCGGTTGAGGACGTGGGCGAAGAGGAGGCCCAAGGTAAGGGTCAAGGCGTTCACCGCCAGGGCATAGAGCAAGGTGGTGCGCACGGCGTAGAGGAAACCCGTGCGAAAGGTGGACTGGGGGTCAAAGAGGATCTCGCGGTAGTTCTCCAGGCCCACGAAGGGGGCGGCCAGGTACTGCCGCAGGGTGGCTAGCCTGAGGTCCAAAAACCCCATGTAGATCCCCTGGAGCATGGGGCCGTAGTGGACCAGGATCATTCCCAAAAGGGCTGGGCCCACGAAGAGGTAGGCCAGGCCGTAGCGGTGCCAGAAGCGGGACCAGGCGGACATAGGGAAAGAAGGGGGGGCATAAGCCCCCCCACCAGCCTTACCTCAAGGCGCCGTTGATGGCGGTGGAGGCCTTGTCCATGAGGTCTTTGAGGGCTTCCTGGGTGAGCCGCTTTTGCGCCACCAGGTCCCAGGCCATGCCCAGGTGCTGCACCGCCAGGTTCTCCACCCCGCCCCAGCCCGCTAGGGTGGGGTAGGTGCGGCCGAACTGGGCGGCCTGGACGAAGACCCGCATGAGGGGGTTGCCCTGGACCTCGGGGGCGTTCCAGGCGGTGCGGAGGGCGGGGAGCATGCCGCTCATGCGGGCGTAGCTGACCTGGGCCTCCGGGCTACCCAGGTACTTGAGGAGCTCCTTGGCCAGCTCCTTGTTCTTGGAGAAGCTGAAGAGGGCTAGGTTCGAGCCGCCAAAGAAGGTGTACCGCCCCTTGGGCCCTGCGGGGTAGGGGGCCACCCCCATGTTCTTGGCCGCCACCCGCTCGGCGAAGCCCCCCCGGGCCTCGGGCACCTGGGCCCGCTGGATCATCCAAGGACCGCTGGCGAAGACGGCGCACTTCCCCGCCTGGAAATCGGCTTCGATTTGCGCCGTGTTCTTCTCCAGGCTTTCCGCTGGGACATAGCCCTTCTGCGCCAGGGAGAGGAAGAAGTATAGGCCCTGGAGGCTCTCGGGGGTGCTCAGGGCGCTTTGCCACCTCCCCTGCGCCTGCCGCACAATGTCGCCCCCGGCACCCCAGATCCAGGGCGCGGCGTTGTGGAGGACGTCCCAGGAGTTCTTGCCCGGGGTGCAGAGGGGGGCGAGGCGCCCTTTGGTTTCGGGGTCGGTGAAGGAAGAGGCGGCGAGCCGGGCGAGCCCCGCCTCGAAGTTCTGCCAGTTGGCGAACATCTGGGACGGGTTGACCCCCGCCGCCCTAAGGGCGTCGGTCCGGTAGTAAAACGCCCTCAGCTCGGAGAACCAGGGCAAGGCCGTGGCCCGGGCGCTGCCCGCCAGGCGGGTGGTGTTCCAAACCGCGGGCAGGTAGGCCTCCCGGCCGCCTAGGGCTTGGAGCACGTCGTCCAGGGGCTCCAAAACCCCCATGGCGCTGATGGCTCCCACCCAGGTGGTGCCGAGCTGGGTGATGTCGGGGCCCACCCCGCTGGTGGCGGCGGCGGTGATGCGGGTCCAGGCCACGCCCCAGTCCAGGACGGTGACCTTCACCTCCACGTTGTTGGCCCGCTCAAAGGGGGCCACCAGGGCCTTGAAGTCCTCCGCAGGCTGGCCGCTATTGGGCATGATCCAGACCTCGAGGGTCCGTTGGGCTAGGCCGAAGGAAAGGACGAGGAAAAGGCTTGAAAGCGCTTTCTTCCACATGCAAACCTCCTCGCGCAACCCGTCCGTGGGGACGGTCCAGGGGCCTAAGGCCGAAGGGCCGCCGGTTTCCTCAGGCTCTCACCTCCTTTACCGAAGCCCTCTCCACCAGTTGCAGGGAAATAGGGGAGAGGGACGGGGTTTCTCCCTGCAAGAGATCCTTGAGGGCTTGGGCCAGGGCCCGGCCCACCTCCCGTGCGGGCTGGCGCACCGTGGTCAAGGGGGGGATCTGGTAGGCGGCCAGGGGGATGTCGTCGAAGCCCACCAGGGAGAGGTCCTCGGGTACGGAGAGCCCTCGCTCGAAGAGGTAGAGCCGGGCTCCGATGGCGGTCTGGTCGTTGGCGGCGAAGATGGCGGTGGTGTCGGGAAAGCGGGCCAGGAGCTCCCTCGCCGCCTCGTACCCGCCGTCCTCCTGGAGGTTGCCGTAGACCACCCGGGGGGCTAGCCCCAGTTCCCGCATGGCCTTGCGGTAGCCGAGCAAGCGCTCCCGCACGTCCAGACCCCCGCGGTGGCTGGAGATGTGGGCGATGCGGCGGTGCCCCTTTTCCAAGAGGTAGCGGGTGGCCCGGTAGGCGGCCTCCCGGTTGTCCAGGACCAAGGACCAGATCTTAGGCCCAAGGAGGGACTGGCCAAAGGCCAAGACGGGAACCCCTAGGGGTTCCAGGGCGGACTCCTCCAAGGAGGTGCCGAGGAGGACCACGGCCTCCACCCGGTGGCCCTTGAGAAAGTCCAGGGCTTCCAGTTCCCGCACCAGGCTCCAGTGCCCGGGCACGGCGATGGGGCGGAAGGGGGTGGGTTCTAGCTCCAGGGTGATGGCCTCGAGGATGGGCCCGTAGAAGGGGCTCCCGAAGTCGGGAAGGAGGATGCCCACGGCGTAGGAGCGCCCCTTAGCCAGGCTTTGCGCCAGGGGGCTCGGCGTGTAGCCGAGCTCCTCGATGGCCTGGAGCACCGCCCGCACCTTTTCCCGAGACACCCGGGCAGTGCCGTTGAGGACGCGGGAAACCGTGGCGGGGGAAACCCCGGCGCGGCGGGCCACCTCGGCGATGGTGGGGTGGGTGCGCGTCATGGTTTGGAGTGTAGTATAGCAGGGTATGAAAGCGCTTGCAAGATGGCTACCTAACCTTCTGGTTCTCGCTCCAGCCCCCACTTCACCAGGACGAGCCATGAGCGGGAAAGGGATGTGTGCGAGGTTCTACGCTTAGGATTTCGCCCTAAGGCCTCCTTCTTCCTCTTCTCAGGAGTAGCCTCTTGGGTGGCCGTGACCTCTGTAAGGCCGTCCCATACGCGTCCCAAACCGGTGCTCGCCCCAGAAAGGCCTCCCAAGCCCTGGCCGCCCTACACGGTGCTCGGCCAGACTTCGAGGCCCCTACGCCTGGCGGCTGCCCAAAGGTTCCTATCAAAGGCGGCCAAGACCACCGGCACCTCCAGCATCCCTTGCCAAAGCAGGGCTGCAGCCAGATCGACCGCGTCGTAGCCGTGATAAGCGCCTGCACCTGTGGGGTTCCGGCCTTCTCCACATAGCGCTTCACCAAGGCGCTGGTGTCCAAGTACGCCACCCGGGTCACTCTCAGTCCGCTTTTCTGACACACCCCTGAAAATGGCCCCTTACCCTCCACTCGGGAGGTGAGTTCGTGTGAAGCGGCGCGATCTCCTAAAGGGAAGCATTCTGGCCGGAACCCTGGCCTTCCTGCCCCGAGGGGTAGCCCAAGGGGCTCCCCAAAACGCCCCCTCCTTGGGGCGGCGCTACCGCAACCTGATCGTTTTCGTCTATGACGGCTTCTCCTGGGAGGACTACGCCGTGGCCCAGGCCTACGCCCGGCGGCGTCAGGGGCGGGTTTTGGCCCTGGAGCGGCTTCTGGCCCGTTACCCCAACGGCCTCGTGAACACCTATAGCCTCACCAGCTACGTCACCGAGTCCAGCGCCGCGGCCAACGCCATGTCCACGGGGGTGAAGACGGTGAACGGGGGTCTGGCCATCCATGCGGACGGCACCCCCTTGAAGCCCTTCTTCGCTGCCGCCAAGGAGGCGGGAAAGGCGGTGGGCCTGGTGACCACCACCACCGTGACCCACGCCACCCCTGCGGGCTTCGTCATTTCCAACCGCGACCGCAACGCCGAGGCGCAGATCGCCGAGCAGTACTTGGGGTTTGGGGCTGAGGTGTACCTAGGTGGGGGCGATCGGTTCTTCAACCCGGAAAAGCGCCAGGACAAAAAGGACCTCTACGCCGCCTTCGCCCAGGCGGGGTACGGGGTGGTGCGCTCCCTCGAGGAGCTGGCCCGGACCAACGCCAGCAAGCTCTTGGGCGTGTTCTCCGACAGCCATGTTCCCTACGAGGTGGACCGCCGCTTCCAGGGGCTCAAGGTCCCTAGCCTCAAGGAGATGGTGCAGGCGGCCTTGCCCCGTTTGGCCTCGTACCGCAACGGCTTTGTCCTGCAGGTGGAGGCGGGCCGCATCGATCACGCCAACCACATCAACGACCCTGCCGCAGTTCTTTGGGATGTCCTAGCCGCGGACGAAACCCTGGAGCTTCTCACCGCCTTCGTGGACCAGCACCCCGACACCCTCTTGATCCTGGTATCCGACCATGCCACCGGGACGGGAGCCCTCTACGGGGCGGGGCGGAGCTACCTGGAAAGCTCCCAAGGGATTGACCTATTGGAGGCGCAGCGGGCCAGCTTTGAGTACATGCGCCGGCAGCTTGGCGCCAGCCCCGACGCTGCCCAGGTGAAGGAGGCTTACCGGGCCATGAAGGGGGTGGTCCTCACGGACGAGGAGGCGGAAAGGGTGGTGCGGGCCCTGCGCGACCGGGTCCCCTGGCCCGAGGGGGTGCGGCAGGGGGTGCAGCCCGACAACACCATGGCCTGGGCCATGGTGCAGCGCAACGCCGCCAAACCCGATCGGCCCAACTTTGGCTACAACTCGGGCCAGCACACGGCGAGCCCGGTGGTGCTAGCCCTGTATGGGCAGGGCCTCCGCCTCGTGAGCCTGGGCCTGGTGGACAACACCCATGTTTTCCGCCTCATGGGGGAGGCGCTGGGGATCCGCTACCAGAACCCGGTGATGAGCGAGGAAGAGGCCCTGGAGGTCCTGAAGGCCAGGCCCCAGGGCGCGCGCCACCCCGAAGACGTCTGGGCTTAGGGGTTAAAGGCTCCTCCTTCCCCCGCCCCTACAAGGGGCGGGTTTCTCTTAGGGTAGACTTGTCTAGTAAATTGCCTTGTACCCCCAGACTTGACCGATATACGGCTGTAGGGTAAAGAAGGAACATGACCCCGTGCGAGGCTTTGACCCAGATCCCCGACCCCAGGGCCCACCACCGGCAATACCCCCTGTGGGGTCTCTTGGCCCTCATCTTGGCGGCCTTCCTCCGCCGCATGGACTCCTTGAGAGGCGTGTCCCACTTCGCCCGCGCCAACCCCCACCTCCTGCCCCACCTGGGCCCGTGCGAGGTCCCCGGCCACCCCACGGTGACCCCCATCCCGCGCCGTCTGGACTCCCCAAGCCCTGGAGCGGGCCCTCCTCCAGGTCTTTCCCGAGGCGGACCTAGAGGAGGTTCGGGTGGTGGACGGGAAGGGGCTAAGGGGAAGCCGCGAAGGGAGCAGTCCCCAGCTCGAGCGGGTGGAGGGGCTAGCCCTCCATCTGGGCGCCGCCTTGGCCCAGGCGAAGGCGGAAGGGAAAGAAGGGAAGCCCCTCCTAACCCTTCTGGAGCGCCTTGGGGCCGAGGGCTTGGAGGGGAAGCTGTTGGTGGGGGACGCGGGGTACCTGTACCCGGAGGTGACTGGAGGGGTTCAAGGGGATGGAGGCGAGGGGGCTTGGGGAGCTCCTCCCTTTGGGCGCGGGACGTTCTTTTCCGAGAGGACGCCTGCCGGGCGCGGGGAGTGGGGGCGCGGGTCTTGGCGGCCCTTTGGGCCTTTTTGGTGTCCCTGCTCCACCGGAGAGGGGTGTGGGAGAGGGTCGCGCGCCAGCGCACCTGGAAGGCGGCCCTGGAGGCCTTCTCCTTCCGTCCCCTTTCCGCCCTTAGGTTCCTGGGGCTCTATGCGGTATATACGCTTTGGGGTTGCTCCTTGGGGAGAGGCTTTCTTCTCCCGAGGACCCCGCATCGTTTCCCCCGGACCTGGTGGGGGAGGCACCTGGTGGGGAAGGCGCTCAAAGAAGCCTTCGTTTCCTGGCGGCAACGCCTCTATCCCCCTGGCTTCGTCGGAGCTTAGGGGGTAAGGTCAATACCTACGTATTGAGGTTCTGTTGTAATCTGGATGCGAGGAGCCCGAGCGTGCGCTAAGAAAGGGGGAAACGATTCCGGTCTTTCCCCCGGCGCCGAAGGAGGTGGTGGCGCAGCTATGGCCATCTTCGGAAACTTAAGGGATATGCCCTTTCCCGACCTGGTGGGGATGCTCGGTCGGAGAAGCGGGGTGCTGGAGGTGTTCCACCTCCCAGGCCGCAAGGCGAGTTACATCATCGCCCTCGAGGGGGGAAAGGTGCTTTGGGTGAGGGAAGGGACGAAGGTCCTAGACCCGGTTCAGGCGCATTCCGCGCTCCAAGATCTTTTCCGCATGGAGGAGGGGGCTTTCGAGTTCACCCAAGGCACCCCGCCCCCGCCCCCGAACGGCCAGACCCTGGGTTGGCCCCTGGAGCGGATCCTCCTCGCCATGACCACCGTGGTGGATGAGCTGGCCGCCTATCGGCCCCACCTGCCCGATCCCAAGACCCGGTTCCAGGCGGTGGCCCTGGAGGTCTGGTTGGAGGAGCCCCTTTGGTCCTTCTGGGAGCGGGCCCGGCCCCTTCTAGCCCGGGGCGCTTCCGCCGAGGAGCTCGCCCAACGGCTGGGGCTTCCCGTGGACGAGGTGGCCTACTACCTGCACAAGCTGCGCCTGGCGGGCAAGGTCGCCCCGGTGAGGGCCTACCGGGAAACGCGGGCGGACGAGGAGAAACGGGGCCTTCTCCGCCGCCTCCTCGCCTCGCTCGTGGGGAGGCGGGGATGACGGGAAAGCCCCTGAAGCTCCTGGTGTCCGGCCCTGTGGGCGCCGGGAAAACCACCTTCATCCAGTCCCTTTCGGAGATCCCCGTGGTGGAAACCGACGAGTGGGCCTCGGAGGAAATCGGCAAGGCAAAGACCACGGTGGCCCTGGACTTCGGCCTCCTCACCCTGGACGGGGTGCCCATCTACCTCTTCGGCACCCCGGGGCAGGAGCGGTTTGACTTCATGTGGGACGTTCTGGTGGAGGGGGCCTTAGGTTTGGTGGTCTTGGTGTCGGGGGATAGCCCCAAGGACTTCCCCAAGGCCCGCCACGTTCTGGAGTACCTGACCTCCCGCCACCCCGTGCCCTTCGTGGTGGGGGTGACGCGGCAGGACCTTCCCAAAGTTTGGACCCCCGGGGAGGTGGCCGACTACTTTGGCCTCCCCCCCGAGCAGGTGGTGGGGATGAACGCCACAAGCCCCACCAGCGCCACCTTGGCCCTTATCCGCATCCTGGAACTGGTGACAGGGGAAAGGTGGCAAGGGGTCTGGTGAGACCAAGGAGGAGGTGGAGATGGAGAAGGATAGCGGGTTTTTCCAACGGTTGGCCCAGCGGGTGCTGGCGGAGATGCCTCCGGAGGACCGCTTCCGCGAGGCGGACGCCCGGGCCATGGCCCAGAACAAGGAGGCGCTCTTGGCCCTGACGGATGAACTCGTTCAGGCATTCTACGACACCCTTTTCGCCCATCCTCCCACCAAGGCGGTCTTCCGGGAGGGGGAGAGGCCTGAACGGGAGGAAACCTTGAGGCGGTGGTGGCAACGCGCGGTAGCGGGCCCTTTTGACCTGGACTACTGGGCCTGGCAGGCCTACGTGGGCCTCGCGCACGTGAAGCGGGGGGTGAGCAACCCCATGACGCTGGGACATACCGCATTCGTCGCCCGGTTTGTTTCGGAACGTGTGCCCGAGGTGGCCGGGGCCATCGCCCGCCTCATGACCACGGTAGCCGCCCTCATCGCCGAGGGCTACAAGGAAGTCTACCTGGAAGCGGCCCGGGACATCACGGGCCAGAGCCGGGAGCTTTTGGAACGGAGCGTGCGGATCTCCGTGGAGGAATTGCGATGACTACGAACCTCTTCAACCTAAGCCCAAGGGAGCAACAAGATTACCTGAAGCAACTGGCGGACCTCATGCAAGTGCTCTCTGACTGGGAGCTCTTGGCCTCCGTGCGCCAACAGGTGGAACCCCATTTCCCCGATGTAGCCGCCCGCATCGCCCAGCGCCTGCGGGAGCACCCCTTTACCCAGGAGACCCAGGATGTCACCCAGGCCCTTACCGCCATCGCCCAGGTGTACTTTTCCCATCCCACCTTGGATGCGGACTACCTGGAAAGGCGCGCCAGGGCAGGGAAGGCTTACTTGGAAGCGGGGTTTAGCCCCACCACCCTTGTGGGGGGCATTTACGGCCTGTGGGTGGACGAGTGGACCCGCACCTTCGCCGGGCTTTTCGCCCATGACCCCGAGCTACTGGCCCGTCTAACCCGAGCCCTCGCCCTCGTTTCCCTCTTTAACCTGGCCATCGTGGTCCAGCAGTACTCCTACGAAAGCGAGGTGCAGGCTCGGGAACTGGAAGAGCGTATCTTGGCGAGGTTCCTGCGCGCCACGGGTATCAGCCGCGAGCTTTACGAGCAAATGGCCAAAACAGCCGGAGAGGAGTGAGGCATGAGCCGTCAAGAAGAGCTGCAGTCGGTGGTTCGCTCCCTTAGACAAGCGGTCCCGGAACTCACGGGGGCCATGGTGGCCTCCACGGACGGCCTTTCCCTGGCCACGGACCTCCCCGAGGCGGAGGCCGCCCGGGCGGCGGCCATGGCGGCCACCGCTTTGGGGCTGGGCAAGCGCATCGCCCAAACCTCCGCCCTGGGGAGCTTGGAAGAGGTGGTGGTGCGGGGCCGGGAGGGGTACCTCGTGGTCTACGCCGCCGGGGACAAGGGGGTGCTGGCGGTCACCGCCCCCATGGGGGCCAACCTGGGCCTTATCCACCTGGAGGCCCGCCAGGTGGCGAGCCGGATCGCCCAGATCCTGGGGATAGGGCCCTGAACCCACTTGCTAAAATGAAAGCTGGCCGGGCAAGGCCTAGGCCCCTCGCAGATTTGACGCCTAGCTTTCCTAGAGTCTATGCGCACCGCCGCCCTCTTCCTCCACCTGATGCGCGCCCAGGACCTCCCCGAGCTCCACGCCCGTGCGGCGGAGGGGGCTATGGTCCACCTGGGGGCCGAGGGGGCGTACCTTCTTCGCTTGGAAGGGGGGCGGTACCGGGTGGTGGGGGCGGCGGGCAGCGCTGGGGTGGCCCGGGGCCTGCGCCTGCCCCCGGAGTGGGAGCCTCAGGAAGGGCCCACCCCGCCGCCTGGCCCCTTAGGCTTTTCCCCCGACGGGAGGGGAAGGATGGGCCACCTGGCCCGCTTCGGTTCCCTGGCCTTGGCCCTGGAAGGGGTACCTCCTTTGGGACCCGACGAGCGGGAGGTGGTGGAGGCCCTCTTGGAGGCGGTGGCCCTGCGGGAAAGCCGCATGGTGGGCCTGTCCACCCTGGAGGTTCTCCTCTCCCTCTCCCGGCGCCTGCGGCGGGGGGCATCCTTGGAGGAGGAGGTGCGGGGGGCTTTGGAGGAGCTTCTCCGGCACACGGGGTTGGAGGCGGGGGGGCTATTTCGTTTGGAGGGGGGCGTGTTCCAGCCTTGGGTTCTGGCGGGGAGCTACCCCTCGGGCTACCCGGAGCTCTACCGCCGCTACCCCGTGGCCTTGGGCATGGGGGCCATGGCGCTCCTTGTGGGGCGGGACTTCGCCGTGATTCCCGACTACCAGACTTTTCCCAAGGCGCTTCCTCCCATGCGGGGGGCGGGGTTGCGCACGGTGGTTTTGGCCCTTTTGGAGCGGGCGGGGAGGCCCTACGGGGCGCTAGCCCTTGTCAGCTTCACCCGGGCGGTGGAGGTTTCTCCGGAGGCGGTGGCGCTTTTGCGGGTGGCCCGGGAGGAGCTGGAGGGGTATTTGGAGAAGCGCCTGCAGGCAGAGGGGCTTTTGGAGGCTCTATCCGCCATCCTGGAGCGGTTGGACTACGAGACGGAGGGGCACATGCGGCGGGTGGCGGAGCTCGCCGTGGTCCTGGGGCGGGCGGCGGGGGTGGAGGATCTGGAGGACCTCCGCATTGGGGCCTACCTTCACGACCTGGGGAAGCTCTTTGTTCCCCGGGAGATTCTGGAGAAGGAGGCGCCCTTGGTGACCCTGGAGTGGCGGGTGGTGAAGAGCCACCCGGAGCTGGGGTACGAGGTTTTGTCCCGGGTGCCTTTCCTTTCCCCGAAGGCTCTGGAGGTGGTGTTGTACCACCACGAGCACTGGGACGGCACGGGTTACCCGAGGGGGCTCAAGGGGGAGGAGATCCCGTTGCACGCCCGGGTCTTCGCTGTGGCGGACGTGTGGGACGCTTTGGTGAGCGAGCGGCCTTACAAGCCGGCTTACGGGCCCAAGCGGGCGGAGGAAGAGCTCAGGGCCATGGCGGGGAAGAAGCTGGACCCGAAGTTGGTGGAGCTCTTTTTGGCTATGAACCCTATGATGAAA
Source organism: Thermus sp. LT1-2-5 (assembly GCF_040363165.1). Lineage (NCBI taxonomy): Bacteria > Thermotogati > Deinococcota > Deinococci > Thermales > Thermaceae > Thermus > Thermus javaensis. Next base: position 19,233 of record NZ_BSRG01000007.1, read on the forward strand.
GAGGTGAAGGAGCGATGACGAGTCGGGATGCCCTGGAGATCCTTTTAGACGCCCCGGAGCTACCGGAGGAGAAACGGCAGGCTTTGGCGCAGGACTTGAAAGCGGTGGTGGCTCGTTACCTTCCTGGCCATCCGGTACGCTTGCTCTCGGGTGTGGACGAGCGGGACCGAAGGTGGCTTCGCTTGGTGATATAGTTGGGCTCTGTCCCTGAGCGTTCAGGTCCTTGAACCCCTTTATGTAGTAACTTTCTTCTACGACCGTAGCCGAAAGCTTTTGCACAGGATGATGGGGTAGCTAGAGGGTTCACTTTATCGGTCGGCTGGACCAGATATGCACCCACTAGGCTGGGCGGCACGCACTTGGCAGGATTGCCACACAACGAGGACAAGGTGAAGACGTCCAAGGTTATCCCCCCGCGGGAGAAGTTCTAAGCCACACTTAGAGGCGGTCAAGGGGGGAAAGAGCTTGGTGGAGATCGCTCGCGCTCACGGCGCGCCCCAACCCCGTGGTGAAGGGGAGGTCGGAGCTCGTGGAGAAAGGGCCCTCCCTCTTCCCCGGCGACAGGCGGGAGAGGGAACGGGAAAACAAGGTGCGGCGCCTCATCGGGAGGAAAGAGGAAGGGGATGCCCTTGGGTCAGTGCGTGAAACTGGCCCGCTAAGCCCTCGCCCGAGGGCTGTCGGGCGCGCCTAGTAAATCGCCTTGTACCCCGGCGGGGGAGGGAGAAGGGAAAGGAGAACCCTCAGCGCGTAGACCACAAGCTCCAAGAGCGCACGCACCCTCGCCGTCTTGGGCTTGCGCTCAAGGAGATACCCACCCCCAAGCCGCGTCTTCATCCCCCCAAACACCCCCTCCACCACCCCACGAAACCGGTACACCCCAGGGTCCCACACCTCCCGCCCCCAGGCCCGCAACCCCTCCCGCACCTCGCCTCCGCCCCGCAACCGGATCTGGGGACTAAGCCCCAGCTCCGCTACCCTCTCCCACACCTCCCGCCCGTCAAACCCCGCGTCCGCCAGCAACCTTCCCCCACGGGGACGAAACCTCCCCAAGGCCCAAGCCCCCAGAACAGGGTCCGGCGCGTACCCCGCCCCCACACTCCCCCCAAAGGGCCAGAGGAGCTTCCTCCGCCGCTCCCACCGCACCAGGGCCAGGAGCCGGCTATGCCCCCGCGCCCGCCGCGCCTCCGCCCCCCGGCGGTACCGCAGAATTTGGTCCTCGCTCCGGTAGCTCAGGCCGGTGGTGTCCATGAGGTAAAAGGGGGGTCAGGGTCTTGGGGCGGGAGGTGGGCCTCCACCTCCTGGGCCAGGCGGTGGAGGAGGTCCTCCAGGAGGCTCGGGTCTAGGTGGTGGAGGGCGTAGCGGGCGAGGGATGGATGGGAGGGGAAGGGTTCTTCCATCAGGTCATGGAGGAGGGCTTCGGTCTTGCGGTGGGTGAGCTTGTAGAAGGCGCGAAAGAGGAGGAGGGCGAGGTAGAGGGCGTGGGCGTAGCGCCAGGGTCTGCCCCTTCGGCCCTTGGGGGTGGGAGGGGCGACCTCCTGGGCCAGGCGAAGGCAGTGGGTGAGGACCTCCTTGGGGCTTGGTTCTCGTCGGGGAAAGCCGCGCTTGCCCATGGCTCTAGGATGAAGGACTCGGGGGGGGTTTGCAAGGCAAGCCCAGCTGGGCTTGACAAGATGAGAATGCATTATTAATATCGTTCGGCGCGGAGGTGCGCTATGAGAGCCTGGTGGAAAGCGGCGAGCGGGTTTACCTTAGCCCTCCTCTCGGTGGCCTTGGCCCACGCCCCGGTGTCCGAGAGGGAGGAGGCGTATGCGGCGGAGGCTCGGCTTTTCGCCCTGGACAACCGCCCAGGGCATAGCCGCCTCGTGGCCTTGGACCTCCCCTCGGGCCAGGCGGCGGCCGAGCTCGCCCTTCCCCCTCGAGGCATGAGCCTGGTGGCGACCCCCTCGGGGCGCTACCTCCTGGTTGCCCGGGGGCGGGATACGGATCGGCAGTGGCTCACCGTGGTCTGGACCGGAAAGGAGGAGGGGCGTTGGAGCCGCCCGGTGATCGCCAAGAGCCTGCTCCTGGGAAGGGGCTGGAACATCGGCCACGGGGCGGAGGCCTACACCCTGGGGGGTAGGCTTCTGTCCTTCGCCGAGCGGGACGCCAAGGCCTTCCGCTTCCCAGAGGAGGCCCTGGCCCCGGAAAAGGCCTTCCAGGCGGAGGTTCTCCGGCTTCCCAACCCCGATCACTACCACGTGGTGGAGGCCCCGGAGGGCACCTACCTCACCCTCCTGGCCCGGGGGCAGGTGGTCCTCTTTGACCGGGAGCTCAAGGAGGAAAGGGTCCGCTTCTCCTGTCCCGTGGAGCACGGGGAAGCCTTCCACGGGGAAACGGGCCGGAGCTTCTTCGCTTGCGCCAAAGATGTCTTGGCCCTGGAAGGGGGCAGGGAGCTTGCCCGGATCCCCTACCCGCTTTCCGAGCGGATCGGGGCTTTCCTGGAGGGCAAGGGGGTTTTCTTCGGCTACTCCGACGGGGTGACGCACCTGCAACGCCTGGATCCCGTGGCCCTGCGCCTCACCCCCGTTCCCCTGGGTGGGGTATTCCTCCGGGGGAAGGGCGACGGGGAAAGGCTTTACGTTCTCCTTTCGGACGGGCGGCTCCAGGTGCGGGAGGCGGGAGAGGGGAGGCTCCTCAAGGAGGTGCGGGTTTCCCGTCCCTTCCCCGAGATGGATGAGGACACGGGCGGGGCCATCCTGCCCGACCTCGCTCCTTGGCCGGAGCGGGGGCTCGTGTACGTGAGCCTGCCCCACCTGGGCCTGGTGGCGGAGGTGGACGCGGAGCGGGGCCGAGTGGTCCGGTACCTCCGGGTGGGGGGTAGCCCTACCCGGCTTGCCCTGGTGCGCCCGTGAACCCCATGCCGGTCTTCATGTATCTCCTGGGGGTGGACGCCGCCCAAGGCCTCCTGGAGGCCCTGGGCTACCGCAAGGTGCCCCACCCCCAGGGGGTGGGCTCGAGCCTCTACCTGGGGGAGGAGGCCGTGCTCCATTCCACCGGCCTCTGGTACCGGGGTGTTCTCTACCATCGCCCCAAGGAACGCTTCTATCGGTCTCCCTTGCCGCCCTACCCCCCCGAGGTACCGCCTCAGGCGGAACCCCTGGCCTTCCCCCATGGGCTCGCCCACTACCTCCCCTTCATCCGGGGGCACGAGGAAAGGGTTCGGGCCTTGCGGGGCGAGGGGCGGGCCCGTTTCCTGCGGCACCTCCCCCCGGGGGCCCGAAGGCACCTCAAGGATTGGAGAGCGCTTTGGCAGGAGGTGGAAGGATGAAACGGTGGCTCTCCCTTGGCCTGTTCGGCCTTCTGGTTGCCTTTGCCGAGCCGCAGGTGGCCGCCACCACCCCCATCCTGGCGGATCTCGTGCGGCAGGTGGCTGGGGATAGGGTGCGGGTGGAGAGCGTGGTCCCACCGGGGGCCGACCCCCACGCCTTCGACCTTAGGCCCTCCACCGCCTCCCAGGTGGCCAGGGCGAGGATCCTCTTCGCCAATGGTCTGGGACTGGAACCCTACCTGAACCGCCTTAAGGTCCTTCTGCCGCCGGAGGCCAAGGTGGTGGAGCTGGCTCCGGGTATGCCCGACCCTATTTGTGGCCTGCTCGGCCTTCGGGAGATGGGGGTCCACCTCCACGGGGACTGCGATCCCCACATGTGGCTGGACCCCACCTACGCCATTCGCTACGCTGAACGCATAGCGGAGGAACTTTCCCGTCTGGACCCCAGGGGCCAGGAGGTGTATCGGCGCCGCCTCGAGGCCTTCCGCCAGGCGGTGGAACGGGAGGATAGGGAACTGGCGGCCTGTTTGAAGGGTAGACGGCTTAGGCTCGTGGTGAGCCACCTCTCCCTTTCTTACCTGGCGCGGCGCTATGGCTTGGAGATCGTGGGCGCCCTTCGGGATACCCAGGGCCAGGAGGGAAGCATGAGGGATCGGCTCGCCCTCCTGAAAAAGGCGGAGGAGGGCGGGGTGGACCTGGTGGTGGCGGAGCCCCAGATGGACCCCGCCCCCATGCGCCGCTTGGCGGAGGAGCTGGGGGCGCGGCTGGTGGTCCTGTACACGGACACCTTGGACCGGAGGGTGCCCGGTTATCTGGACCTCCTGCGTTGGAACCGGGAGGCCTTGTGTCCACGCCGTTAGTCCTCTTACGGGGCCAAAGGGCCTCGAGGGGAAAGGAGGGAAGCATGTTCAGAAAACGGTTGGGCGTCATCACGGTTTGGCTTCTGGGACTGGTTCTGGCTCAAGGCCACCCCGACCACGGGGAAGGGTTCTTCCGCCGTCTGGCGGTGGCGGACGGGAAGGACCCGGTGGTCCGGGTATTGGACGAGGAGGGCAGGGTGCTGGGTCAGTTCACCGTGCCGAGCGCGGCCAGGCTCTACCCCCTCCCCGGGGGGCAGTACGTCCTGGCTACCCACGAAGGCGCCGGGGCGGTGAGCTTCCTCTTTGGCGGGTTCCGCCTCGAGGACCACGGCGACCACCAGGACGTGAAGGCGGAAAACCCCTATGTGGCCGCCACCTTGCGCACCGGTCCAAAGCCCTTCCACGTTTACGCCCACGGGGAGCACCTGGCGGTGTTCCACGACGGGGACGGCACCGTGGCCCTCTTTGACCTGCGGCGCCTGGGCCTGGACTTCACCCCGAGGCTGGTGGCCACGGGGGGTGCAGACCACGGGGCGGTGGCCCTCCTGGGCGAGTTGGTCCTGGTTGGGGGGCTAGAGCGGGGGCGGGTGGAAGCGTACACCCTGGCCGGCACCCAGGTCCTCACCCTGCCCCAAGCCTGTCCCCGGCTTCACGGGGAGGCGGTTTTGGCTGGGGTGGCGGTCTTCGGTTGCGCCGACGGGGTCTTGGTGGTGGAACGGCAAGGCCAAGGCCTGTTGGGGCGCAAGGTGCCCAACCCTGCGGGTAGCCCCGAGGGGGCGCGGGTAAGCGTTCTCGCCGCCCACCCCCGGCTAGGAGTCTTCGTGGGGAACTTCGGCCAAGCCTTGGCGTTCCTCGAGCCCAAGGGGAGCCGATTGGAGATCCTTCCCCTGCCTGCCCGGCCCCTCCGCTTCGCCTTTGACCCGGAAGGGGAAGCCCTGTACGTTCTCACCGCGGACGGCCGCTTCCACAAGGTAGACCCCAAGTCCCGCAAAGTGGTGGGGAGCCTCGAGGCCATCACCCCCACGGACACCACCCCAGGGCGCGCCCCAGGTCTGGCCTTGGGCCACGGGGTGGCCTACCTGGCGGACCCTGCCCGGGGGGAGGTGGTGCGGGTGGACCTGGAGGCTTGGCGGGTGGCGGCCCGGCTGAGGGTGGAGGGGACCCCCTACTACCTGGCCCTCTTTGAGGTGGCCGGGGTGGAGCACTGACGCCGGTCGTACCTAGGCCCCCTGCCCGGCAGGGGGCCTTTGTTGCTTGCCCCACACCGTGAAGTACAGATGTCCCGACCCCAGGAGCTATCTTGCGCCCGTGGGGCAAAACAAACCCCGCAAAGGAGGTAAGGCATGTATCCGGTCTGGGAAGGCTTCGTCCTCCATTCCGCTTTAGTGGTGGCGCTGGTGGCGGTGGCCCACGTCCTCTTTTCCCACGTCACGGTGGCGGCCACGTGGTTTAACTGGTGGGTGGAACGAAAGGCCCTTTTGCAGGGTAAGCCCTATCTCTACGACTACGTCAAAGCCTCTGCCCTGAGGCTTCTCGTCCTCGCCTACACCCTGGGGGCCATGTTCGGCGTGGGCATATGGTTTTCCGTTACCGCCAGCAACCCACGGGGCATATCCACCCTCATCCACAACTTCGTCTTTTACTGGGCAGCGGAGTGGTTCTGGTTCATCATCGACGTGTTCGGTATTGCGGTCTACTACTACACCTTCGGCCGGGTAAGCCCCAAGGTCCATAACCGCATTGCCCTAATCCTGGCCTTGGCGGCCACGGGTACCCTCGCTATCATCGTGGGGATCCTGGCGTTTAAGCTCAGCCCGGGGCGCTGGTTGGAAACCGGACTGAGCCTGGATGGTTTTTACAATCCCACCTTCTGGCCCATGCTCTTTGCCCGGTTCGCCCTTATGTTCGCCCTCACCGCCCTCTATGCCCTTTTGGTGGCCTCCTCCTTACCTAAAGATCATCCGGCGCGGCAGGAGGTGGTGCCCTTGGCCGGCAAGGTAGGGTTAGTGGGCCTCTTTCTGGGGGTGGGTCTGGTCCTATTCTGGTATGTTCCCGCCCTCCCCAACCACGCCAAAACCCTCCTCGCCCTGCCCCAAGTGATCCAACCTGTCTTCTACGTGAAGATGCTCCTGGGGGTGGCGGCCATGACCGTGGTGTTCCTCCTGGCCCTACGGGCACCCGGCTGGGCCACGAGGCCTTGGGTCCCCTACGGGGCCCTTGCCCTGGCCTTCTTGGCGCTCTTTGGCGCGGAGCGGACGCGTGAGGCGGTGCGGAAGCCGGATGTGGTCCTGGGCTACATGCCCTCTAATCAGATTATCCGGGTGGACATGCCCGCGCGGGGTGTACGGCGGGAGGATGAGGAGCTGAACCAAGAGGGGGTTCTGGGCCGGCTGCCCTTCGCCACCGCTCCCGGACCTAAGGGCGCTGGACCTGTAGCGGGCGTGGATCCCTTGCAGGCTGGCCGGGCCCTGGTGGTCCAGCAATGCTCTAGTTGCCACACGGTGAGCCCGCAGACGGCCTTTCTGGGGGGCATGCGCAACTTGGCGGCCCTCTTCTACCGGCGGGGCATAACGGAAGCGCCAGCCATCCGTGCCTACCTGGAGGCCATCGGCGGCTTCCCCTACATGCATCCGGTGGTGGGCGCACCGGAAGAGCGGGACTACATGGCCCTGTACTTGGCGGAGCTGGTGCGGACTTTCTACCCCACTTTGGCCCAAGGAGGTGAGCGATGAGCCCGGAAACCCTTCTGGCGATGCGGGATCCTCTCGGGGCGCCCGTGCACCCCGCGGCCTTGCAGCTTCTCCTGGTGGTCACCTATGTGCTTCACATTTTCTTCGTCACCGCAGCGGTGGGAAGCCTCACCCTCGGCCTTTACGCCTTGACCCGGCGGGAGGAAAACTGGAAGCGGCTCGGCCACGTGGCTATCCGCTTGGCGGTGCAGGCCACGGGGCTCGGGATCACCATGGGCATCGCCCCCCTCCTCTTTGTCCAGGTGATCTACGACCCCTTCTGGTACACCGCCACCACCTTGATGGGCCTTTGGACCACCCTCTTTATTCCGGTGGTGGCCCTGGGTTATCTCTTCCTCTACGTCCTTTACCTCAGGGGTAACGTCGTGGGGGTAGGGTACGTGGCCTTGGGCCTTCTCGTCCTAGCGGGCTTCATCATGCACAGCCTTGCCAACGCTGGCCTTTACCCTTCCCGATGGGTGGACTGGTACGCCCCTGGCGGTGTGCCTGACACCGCCGGCGTGCGGTTCGTGGGGTATGATCTTGGCCGCTTCGCCGCCTTGCTCTTCGGGCAAGCGGGGTTGTCCTTGGGGGTTTCCCTCCTCCTCTTTGCTTGGTACTTCCGCCGTCGGGAGGACGTGCCTCCTGGGTTTCTTGGCTTTGTGGAGGGAGTGGCCCGGGGGGCATTGCGGCTTGGGGGAATTCTCTTCGCCCTATTTGGCCTCCTTTGGGCTTGGGGACAGGGTCGGGAGCTGGGCATGGCTGTGCCCGTGGTCCTGATGGCCCTGGTGTTGGGAGCCCTTTTCTACCTGCATGGCCTCCGGGTTCGTTCCGAGGGGGCTCTGTCCACCCTGGGCCTTTATCTGATGGCCCTCCTGGGGGTGGGGATCCTGAGGGAGTACCTCCGAGCGCAGGCGGCCTTTGGCCAAGGGTATGCCGTTTGGCAGTACCCCTTTACCTGGGACTGGGGTTCCCTCCTCTTCTTCCTGGCAACGGGCGTGGCGGCGGTCCCGGTGATCGTTTATCTGGCCCGGGTGCTCTACGTTTCCGGCTCGCGTCCGGAGGGAGCCGACCCGGGTCCGGGAGTGGAGCGGCTGGGTGACCTGGGCGTTCGCCTTCTTTTGGGTTGGTTTGCCTTTTACCTGACCCTTGGCCTCTTTGTGGTGGCTCGCGCGGCCCTAGGGTAGTGGTCCTTCAGGAAGGCCCCCGGCCCCGTGCCGGGGGCCTTTTCTTGACAAAAAAGTGAGAAGCAATTATCATGTAGCCGTTATGCGTGTCGCGTACGTTCTCTCCAGTCCCAGGGCGGCGAGCCACAAGCTTGGGCAGATGATCCTGCCCCAACTGGAGGCGGGGGTGCACGGGGCGGAGGTGGTGGGGATCTTCTTCTTTGACGACAACACCATGGTTTTGCAAAAGGGCAATCCCATAGGGGAGCGCCTGGCGAAGGTGGCGCGGGAGCGGGGAATCCTCCTCATGATGTGCGATCTTTGCGCTTTGGAGCGGGGTTTGGCGGAGGGGGAGCCGCGGTGGTGCACCCTGGAGGGCAAGGGGCGGCGGGAGCCAGGGGAGTGCCGGGTGGCGGCCCACGTGGTGGAGGGGGTGGCGGTGGGGTGCTTCCCGGACCTCTACCGGGCCCTGGCGGGCAAGGTGGACCAGGTGATCACCCTTTAGGAGGCACTCATGGCGAAGCCTATCCCTGTTACGGTGCTGGTGGGCTTCCTGGGCGCGGGGAAGACCACCCTCATCAACCACCTCCTGCGCCGTGGGCTTCCGGGTAAGCGGGTGGCGGTGTTGGTGAACGATTTCGGCGAGGTGAACGTGGACGCCCGGCTCGTGGTGCGCACCACGGAGCGGCTGGTGGAGCTTTCCAACGGCTGCATCTGTTGCACCTTGCGGGAAGACCTGCTGGTGGAGCTGGAGCGCCTAGCGGAGGAGGACCTGGACTACATCCTGGTGGAGTCCACCGGCATCGGGGAGCCCCTTCCCATCGCCCAGACCTTCTACATGGGCACCCTTCCGGAAAAGGTGCGTTTGGACGCCATTGTCACCGTGGTGGACGCCTCCCGCTTCTTCTCCCTCTGGGAGGAGGTGGGGGTGGTGGAGGACGCGGAGGGGAACCCCCAGGAGGAGCCCTTGGCCCCTCTCCTGGCGGACCAGGTGGAGTTCAGCAACATCCTGGTGCTAAACAAGGTGGACCTGGTTTCTCCGGAGGAGGTGGCGCGCCTGGAAGCTTTCCTCAAGGCCATGAATCCCTCTGCCAAAGTTTTCCGGGCGGTGCAGGGCCAGGTAGACCCGGCCCTCCTCCTGGGGACGGGGCTCTACGACTACGAGGAGGGGGTGAAACACCCCGACTGGGAGCGGGAGTGGAACGCCCCTAGCAAGGAAACCGAGGAGTACGGCTTCCAAAGCATCGTCTACCGCCAGGAGCGCCCTTTCCGCTTCCAGGCCTTTTGGGCCTTTCTGGAGGCTTGGCCCTCCTACGTGCTCCGGGCTAAGGGTTTCGTGCGCTTCGCTGACCACCCCCCTGCCTTTTTGTCCCATGCCGGGAGCAGCCTGGTTCTGGAAACCCTGGGACCCCCCAACCTCGAGGACACCCCCTACCTGCCCCTTCCCGAGCCCACCGAGGGGGAGGGCCCCACGGAGATCGTGTTCATCGGCCAAGGCATTCGGAAGTGGCAGGGCGAGTTGGAGAAGGCCCTGGCTGCCTGCCTGGCCTAGCGCAACTCCACGGGCAGAAGGACCCTCAGCTTGCCCCCGTCGCTGAAGCGCAGGAGGATTTCCACCTTTTCTCCCGCTTTTAGGGGCCGCTTCAGCCCCTCCAGCATCAGGTGGTACCCGCCAGGCCGGAAGGCCACTTTGCCCCCAGGCGGGACCTCCACGTAAGGCAGGGGTCGCATCCCCAACACCGGCTGGCCCTGCCGTGTCTCCCGCACGTCCCGGTGAAAGGAGACCCTTTGGGCCACCGGGGTTTCGGCCCCCACCAGCCGCACGGGGGTCTTGCCCCGGTTTTCCAGGGTGAGGTAGGCCGCGGTGTCGGGGACCACGGGAGGCACCAGGCGCACCCAGCCTGGGGTGGCTACCACCTGAGCCCAAGCCCAAGAAAGTAGGGCCAACAGAAGGAGAAGCCAGCGCATATACCCATTGTATTCCGGGCGATCCCAAAGATGTTTTCACCCCATCCCTTTCCCTAGCCTCTTCTTTGGGGGTGAGGTGGCTTTTTAGCCCCGCAAGTGACGACTCCTCGGACTGGAAGTCTGAGGCTAAAAGATAGGCTTCGCCTGACCTCGGTTCAGGTCACGGCTGAAACCGCATCCATCCCCCAGGGTCCCGTCCAGACCCTGGCCAGGATGTTTAGTGCGGCAGCCACGTTTCGGTGAAGAAGTGTCTCCCACCCAGAACAGAGGACATCCTGGAGGACTTGGCAGTGGATGCGCTTGTACTCCGATAGCTCGCCTAGACCTTATTACAGAAAAGGGGGTGTGGGGGCCATAATGCCCCGGTTTTCAAACCGGGGGGACCCCCACGCGCTCCGAAGGAGCGGGTAGCGGGATAAGCGAAAAATGCGCTATCCTACGTGGAGGACGGGGATGCGCAAAGCCTTCAAGTACCGCCTCTACCCCACCAAGCCCCAGGCCAAGGACCTGGAGCGCACCCTAGACCTCTGCCGCCACCTCTACAACGCCGCCTTGCAGGAGAGGAGAGAGGCCTACAAGAAGGCGAAGAGGAGCGTGTCCTTCTCCGAGCAAACGCGGTGGCTCCCGGAGATACGAGCCAACTTGCCGGAGTACAAGCGCGTCCACTCCCAAGTCCTCCAGGATGTCCTCCAAAGAGCGGAGCGGGCCTTTCAAGGCTTCTTCCGCCGGCTCAAAGCCAAAAAGGGGAAGGCGGGCTACCCCCGCTTCAAGGGAAAGAGCCGCTACGACTCCTTCACCTTCCCCCAGGCCTACGCCACCGGGGTCAAGCTCCAGGAAGGGGGGAAGCGGGTTCTTATCCACGGCATCGGCTCGGTGAAGGTCAAGATGCACCGACCCCTGGAGGGGAAACTGAAGACCGCCACCGTCAAGCGGGAGGGGAGAGCGTGGTACATCGTCTTCATATGCGAGGTGGAGCCCAAGCCTCTTCCACCCTCAGAAGAAGCTGTAGGGATAGACTTAGGCACGAACCCCAACTTCCTGGTCACTTCCGAGGGGGAGAAGGTAGAAGCTCCCAAGCACTACCAAAGGACGCAAGAGAGGATAGCCAGGAAGCAAAGGGAACTATCCCGCAAGAAGCGGGGTAGTCGCCGATACCGGAAGGCCAAGGAACAGTTAGCCAAACTACACCGAAAAGTCGCCCGACAGAGGCTTAATTTTCACCACACGGTAGCGAGGAGCCTGGTCAACCGCTACGGGACCATCGTTCACGAGGACCTGAACATCCAAGGCTTGTCCCGCTCCCCTCTTGCCAAGGGAGTCTTGGATGCGGGATGGGCACAGTTTCTCCAAATCCTCGCCTACAAAGCGGCGGAAGCTGGTAGGCGGGTTATCGGGGTAGACCCCAAACACACGAGCCAGGATTGTCCCAAATGCGGCCACAGGGAGAAGCGACCCCTGTGGGTCAGGGAGTACACCTGCCCCGCTTGTGGAACCCTTCTGCACCGGGACGTGGCCGCCGCGCGGAACATCCTGGCTAAGGCCTGGGCTGGGCCTTCGGGGATGGATGCGGTTTTTCTGCCGCAACCTGAACCGAGAAGCCCCGTTCTTCAGAACGGGGAGTAGTCACCCTGTTCCATCCAGGAGGGAACGCCAGGCGCCGACGCCATGCCGACTGGCTTCCTCGCTAGGGCGCTGGTCAAGGTATCCGTTGGGTCGGGAGTGTATAGAGGAGCGAAAACACGTTCCGATGAGAGTCCCTTGGGCGCAGCCTTCTTGGACCAGAAGGTGGACCAGGGTGGCCCTAAAAACCCTACGGGGAAGAGCGGGTTCCGAGTGGAGTTCATCCGGCGCAAAGGCATTACCGGGCCGGGCACTCAAAGAGGGGTGGCTCCGGGGGAGTGGGGGCCACCTCGAGCCGGTAATGGTCGGGCGCCGCCAAAGGGCGCAGGAGCAACCCTACCCCTTCGCCGTCCCGGGCCATGCGGAGCAGCCAGTAGGCTTCACCCAACAAGGAGAGGTTTTCCCGGCTGCAGCGGAAGGTGAAACCCTGTGCCTGAAGCTGGCCTCGGAGTAGCTCGCCGATCTGCCGCAGCTCGTCTAGGGTCCTGGGTCGGTACCCGCTTTGGGGCTCGTAGTAGAACTCGGTGATTTCCACTGGCCCTTCCTGGATGCGGGCTAAAAGGCGCGCATCTGGCACCACTAAGCCATAGCGCTCGGAAACCAGTAGGGTCGGGCTACCCGAAAAAAGAGGAGCGCACCCTGCCAAAAGGACAGCTAAAAACCACCAGCGCATAACTAAATTAAAACCCAAAGCTGCCCCCCAAGCGGCCTTTGGTCCTGATTTTCCCCCTGCGTTCCAATAGGTCCAATAGGTCAGATTGCCAAGGCGATGAGGGGATTGCCCATCTCCTACAAGGACCTGACGCCGTTTGTGGAGCCTAGTGGCCCCTAGGCCCAAGGACACGGAGAAGGGGGCCCGCTTGGGTTACCCCATCCTGGCTTCGGGCTCCCCCCGCAAAAGCGACGAGGAAGCTAACCACAAGGCCATGGAACGCCTCCGTCCCCAGGCCGAGCGCACCCCCTATGGGGGAAGGCCGCGGGACGGAGGGCGAGGCTTTTGCGTGTTCCCCCTGGCCCAGCCCTACAAGGGGAGGGCGATACCCGCGCGCGTGGGCCTCTTTTCCCAGACCGCCTTGGCGGCGGAGGGGACGGAGCCATCCGGTGGAACGCCAGGGGGAAGGCGTGGGTGGAGGACGAGGAGGGCCGGCGGATTCCCTTGCGGCTTGAGCGTGGGGAGCGGAGGGCGTGGACGGGGGGTTCTGAGTGGGGATGGAGGGTGAACGGGGTGGGGGTGTGGAGGCCTCCTTCTCCTGAGGGCTCCGCATCGCTTCCCCCGGACCTGGTGGCGGGAGGCGCTCAAAGAAGCCCTCGTCTCCTGGCAGCAGCGCCTCTACCCCCCCGGCCTCGCCGGAACTTAGGGGGGAAGGTTAGAAGTTTCGATCGTGAAGTACGAATGTCCCACCCCCCTGCCCTACAGTGTGGGTGATGCGCCTTTTGGCCGTCCTTGTCCTCCTCTCCTTGGCCCTCGCCGCACCTACCCTCCGCCTCCAGGGGGAGGTGGCGGGTCCTTTGGTCCTAACCACCCCTGGTTTGGTGGTGGAAGGGCAAGGGGCTGTGGTGCGGGGGAGGGAAGGGCACACCGTGCGCCTCCTTGCCCCCGGTATCCGCGTGCGGGGTCTCAAGGTGGTGGGCGCGGGGCCGAGGGAGGACTTCTTTGAACCAGATGCGGCCATTTACCTACAGGGGTGCCAGGGGTGCGTCCTCGAGGACGTGCGCGTGGAAGGCGCCCCCACCGCGGTGCGGGCGGAGGATTCCCAGGGCCTAGTCGTGCGTCGCCTTCGGGCGAGGGGGCTACGCAACGCCCCTGGGGTGCTCATCTACAACAGCCCCCTGGCCCAGGTGGAGGAAAGCCATCTGGAAGGCTACGTGGACGCCATCTATGTGGAGTACAGCCCCGGGCTCCGGTTGGTGGGCAACGCCCTTTGGGACAACACCCGCTACGGCTTTCACGTGATGTTCACCTGGGAGGCCCGGGTGGAGGGCAACCGGAGCTGGGCCAACGCCATCGGCAATGCCCTCATGCACGGGGCTTCCAATGTGGTGCGGGGAAACCGCCTCGAGGACCACGCCACCCCCTTGGGCTACGGCCTCCTGGTCCAGGACGAGCGCCAAACCCGGGTTTTGGAAAACCGCTTCCAGGGGAACACCCTGGGCCTCGTCCTCATGGACGCCGTGGGGGTGGAGGTGCGGGGTAACCGCTTCCTGGAAAACGGCACGGCCTTGCGCCTCACCCGGGAGCGGGGGGCCAACTCCGCCCGCATCCACGGCAACGCCTTCCAGGGCAACCTTTACGACCTCCTGGTGGACGACCCCCAAGCCCGAGCGGAGGTGGAGGGCAACGCCTACGATCGGGCAAGCCCCCTCCCAGTACCCCACTTGCCCACGGGTTCCTTCGCCCTCCTCCTGGCGCGGCAGCCCGAGCTTTCCCTCTTCGCCCTCTCCCCCGGGGTGGTGCTTTGGGAGGCGGCGGAGGCCCAGGTGCCGGGACTAAGGCTTCTCGCCTTGGCGGACACCCGGGCCCAGAGCTTGCCCAGGGGGTCCCAGGGGCAACCGATTCTGGCCCTTCTCGGGCTTGCGGGAGGCTTGGTATGGTGGCGGTGGAGGACCTGAGCAAGGACCGGAGGCTTCGCGGCCTCTCCTTCCGGGCGGAGGGGGGCGTGGTGGGTCTTCTTGGGCCAAACGGGGCGGGCAAGAGCACCCTGTTGGCCGTCTTGGCGGGGCGCCTTCGCCCTTCTCGGGGGCGGGCCACCCTCCTGGGCTACTCTCCCCGCGACCCCCGGGCGACGCCCTTGCGGGCCTACCTCCCCCAGAACCCCCGTCTTTTTCCCCACCTCGAGGCCCGGGAGTACCTGGAGGGGGCCAGGCGGCTCAAGGGGCTTCCCCCGGCGGCTTTGGAGGAAGCGGTGGAGCGCATGGGCATCGCCGCCCTCCTGGTCCGGCGGGTCGGGGGGCTTTCCGGGGGGGAGCGGCAGCGCCTGGCCCTGGCGGCCAGCCTCATGGGGGACCCTCCCATCTGGCTCCTGGACGAGCCCACCGCCGCCCTGGACCCCAAGGGGCGGGAGCGGTTCTGGGCTTGGGTGGGGCAGAAGCGGACGGGACTTGTCCTCCTCGCCCTGCATCACGTGGAGGAGGCCCGGCGGGCGCATCGGCTGCTCCTCCTTAAGGGGGGAACCCTTCTGGAGGAAGGGAACCCCGACACGGTGTTGGGCCCGAGGGGAGAGCGGCTCCCCTGGCTAATGGAGGTGCTCTATGCGGAATCGGCGTGAGCTGTTGCGGGTTCTTGGTGGACTGGTTTTGGTTGCCCCCGTTCTCGCCCAGCACGGGGGGATGGCGGGGATGGGCCAGGAGGGTCCCAAGCCCACGGGGGCCTTCGTGCCCCCCAAGCCCATCCCTTGGGACACGGGGCAGTGCGCCTTCTGCGAGATGCCCCTCAAGACCCCTGAGGGGCAGTGGCGGGGGCGCACCTTCCCGAGGGGCTTCTTTGAACAGACCTATTCCCAGATCGCCTTCGCCGAACCCAGGCCAGCGCCCCATGACCCCAAGCGGGTGGTGGACGCCCTCCACTTTGAGAGTATAGCCTGCATGGTGAACTACGCCTGGGTCCATGGCCTGAGGGACGGGGAGGGAGCCACCTTCTACGTGACGGACCGAGGGGCCTACGACCCCGCCCGTCCCCAGGAAACGGTGCGCCTCATCCCCGCCCGGGCCGCCACCTACTACTGGGGGGAGCGGATGATGGTGGTGATGAACGCCAAGCTCCTGGCCTTTGGCAGCGCCAAGGCGGCCCAAGAGTTCGCCGAAAAGAACAAGGGCCAGCACGGCCGGCAGCGCTTCTATAGCTTCCAGACCCTCTGGGACCTCGCCCCCTTGCCGGAAATGAACCTGGTGGCCCTTCTCGCCAAGCATGCGGGCCTTTTGGACCAAGGGGAGCACGGCGGGCACCCCTGAGGAGGTAGGAGAAATGGTGCGGCGTTGGCTTCTTCTTGGCCTTCTTGCCCTGGCTTGGGCGTGGGCGCACGAGTCCCGTACCGTGGGGCCGTACCGCCTGGTGGTGGGGTTCCTGCAGAACCCCGCCTTCGCCGGGTATCCCAACTCCTTAGACCTCAGGGTTACCACCTTGGACGGCAAGCCCGTGGAAGGTTTGGAGCGTACCCTGAAGGCCGAAATCGTCGCCCCCAATGGGGAGCGGCTTGCCGTGGAGCTTATCCCCGTCCACAACCAGCCGGGCTACTACCGGGGCTGGTTCATCCCCACCCTTCCCGGGGACTACGCTTGGCGCATCGTGGGGGTTATTGGGGACCTCTCGGTGGACGAGACCTTTACCCGCTTTTACCACTCCAAGACCGCCGTCTTGGATCCTGAGGCGTTCAGCGTGCCCAAGCCGCTGACCCGAAACCGCTAGCGGCTCGCCCCGGCAGGTCGCCCGCCGGGGCAGGGGAAACCATGCGAAGAAGAGACGTGCTTGCCCTTCCCGTCCTTGTCCTACTGAACCAGGTTCGGGCGGCCCCCCGGTCCCTTAGGGTGGGGGTGGACGCCTGCCCTTACTGCTTCATGACCATCCTGGACGCCCGCCACGCGGCCCAGGCGGTGAACCCGCAGGGAAAGGCCTTTTTCTACGATGACCCCGCCTGTCTCCTGGACCAGCTCAACGGCTGGGGTGGGCCGGACCTGAAGGCCCAGGAGGTCTACCTGGCGGACTACCTTGGCAGCACCCGTCAGGCGCCCCGCTGGCTGGCGGCGGAAAAGGCCCTTTTATATCACCAGCCCCGGGTCCGCACCCCCATGGGCTCGGGTCTACTGGTCTTTGCTAGCCGGCAAGACCTGGAGCGGCACCTGAAGGAGCGGCCGGAGCGGGCTGGGGGGCGGGTCCTCACCTGGGAGGAGGCGCTTCGGGAAGGAAGGAAGCGCCCCTTTGTCCCCACGGATTTCTTTTCGCCGCCCCCAAGGACGCCATGATGGCCTTTTTCCTCAAGGAGGTGGGCCGGAACCCCTGGACCCTCGCCCTTCTCCTCCTCCCCCCCCTCTTGGCCCTGGGCTTCCAGGGGAGAGGGGAGGGGATTGGGCTCGTGGGGCTCTACGGGACCAGCCTCCTCCTCCTTCCCCCCCTGGTCCTGGCTCTGGCGGTGCCCCTTTTGGCCTCGAGGGAGGAGTGGGCTTTCCTCCTAGGCCTTCCCGTTTCCCCGGGACGGGGGTTTGCAACCGGGGTGTTTGGGGTGTTTCTCGGCCTCCTTCCGCCCCTGCTTGCGGGTTACCTCCTGGGGGCAGGCCTCCTGGGCCTTTCCTGGGGGGCGGCCCTTTGGCTTCTCCTTTCCGGGATAGGCCTATTGGCCTTCTGGGTGGGCGTGGCCGCCGGGCTTTCCGCCCTCCTCTTGGAAGAGCGGCGCGCCCTGGGGCTCGGGTTCGCCCTGTACGGCCTTCTCAACGTCCTCTATGGGCCCTTGGTGGTGGCCTTGGCGGTGCGGCTTAGGGACTATCCCTTAGAGGGCCTCCTCACCCTAGCCCTGCTCCTGAACCCGCAGGAACTCCACCGGGTGGGCCTCCTAGCCGGACTGAAGGCCC
The DNA here is from genome assembly GCF_040363165.1 of Thermus sp. LT1-2-5. Taxonomy (NCBI): domain Bacteria; kingdom Thermotogati; phylum Deinococcota; class Deinococci; order Thermales; family Thermaceae; genus Thermus; species Thermus javaensis. The sequence continues at coordinate 36,442 of NZ_BSRG01000007.1, forward strand.
CGGTGCTCACCGGTCCCGTGGGCTACCTGGTGGCGGAGCGGCTGGGGTTTGTGGCGGCTTGGGGGAGCCTCGCCTACCTCCTCCTCTTTGCCTTGGGGCTTGCCCTTCTCGGCGCCTGGATCTTCGCCCGGCGCGACCGCTAGGCGCCCCTTTGGGGCCGCAGCCACACCCAGAAGGCCCGTTCTCCGGGAGCCACCCGGAGGCTCGCCCCTTGGGCCTTGGCTAGGGCCTGGGCCAGCCTGAGCCCCAGGCCCGAACCGGGGTTGGGGTGGGTGGGGGCGTTCCCCACCGCCAACCCGTCCCCATCAACCCGTACCCACACCTGGCCCCCCTTGGCGGTGTGGTGCAGGGCGTTTTCCAAAAGGCTCACCACGATGGCCCGTAGGGCCGCCTCGTGGGCCCTGACCACCACCGCCTCCTCGGGGAGCTCCAGGTTCAGGGCCACGCCTCGAGCCCGAAAGGCGGGGCGGAGGGCCTCCGCCTCGGTGAAGACCAGGGTGTCCAGCTCCAAGGGCTTGAGGTGAAGGGCGTCCGCTTCCGCCCGGGCCAGGAGGAGGAGGCGGCCCACGAGCTCCCGCAGGCTTTCCGCCTGGGCCCGGGCCTCCCAAAGCCGTCCCCGCTCCAGATGGCCGAGAAGGAGGGTGAGGGGGGTTCTCAGGGCGTGGGCGGCCTCGGCGGCGAAGCGCCTTTCCGCCTCCAACGCCGCCTCCAAGGCGGCCAGCACCTGGTTGAAGGCCGCCACCAGTTGCCCCACCTCATCGGGGCTTGCGGGCGGGGTGAGCCGCCTTCCCCAGGCGCGGGCCTGGGCCAGGGTGTGGGCCTCGAGGGTGGCCCGGGCTAAGGGGGCGAGGGCCTTTCGGGAGAGGAGAAGGGCCAGAAGGAAGGCTAGCCCTCCTCCCAGGAGGAGGACCGGGAGGAGCAAGCGGTCCAGAAGGCCCAAGGGGGCGAGGAGGGTAGCCCGCTCCCGGGCCGCCCTCAAGAGGAGCCCCTCCCGCCTCGCCTCCCGCACCAGGTAGCCTTGGGTCTGCCCCGCCGCCAAGGCGGTTAGGGCCTCGGGGGAGGGTAGGAGGCCCACGGCGTCCAATAGCCCCTCTTCCCCCAAGAGCAGGAGGAGGGTGCCGGGGAGGACCGCTCCCAGGAGCTCCCCGTCCACCTGGAGGCGGGCTTTACCCTCCTCGTCTTTCATCAGGCGGACGCTAGAGAGAAGCTTGTCCAAGCCGCTTAGGGCCTGCCGCTCCAGGGCCAGGCGAAGCCCTTCCCTTAGGGCCAGGGCGGAAAACCCTAGGCCCGCCACCACCACCAAGGCGGTGAGCAAGGCTATCCGAAGCCGGAGGCTCATCCCCGCAGGCGGTAGCCCAGGCCCCGCACCGTTTCGATGGCCTCGGGGTCCAGCTTGCGGCGCAGGTACTTGATGTAGGTGTCCACGGTGCGGGGGTCCACGCTCTCCTCCCCGTTCCAAACCTTCTCCAAGAGCTCCTCCCGCGTGGCGAAGCCTTCTCCCTTTAAGGCTAAGGCTTCCAGGACGGCGAACTCCCGCGCTGAAAGGGGCACCTCCTGGCCTCGGAAAAAGGCCAGGCGCCCTTCCAGGTCCAGTTCTAGCCGGCCTACCCGCAGGCGGTTTTCCGCCAGACCCCGGCTCCGGCGCAGTAGGGCCCGCGCCCGGGCCACCACCTCCTCGGGGTAGAAGGGCTTCACCACGTAGTCGTCCGCTCCCGCGGCCAGGCCTTCCAGGCGGGCTTCCAAGGCGTCCCGGGCGGTGAGGATGAGGACGGGCAGGCTAAGCCCCCGCCCCCGGGCGAACCGAAGGACCTCGAGGCCGTCCCCATCCGGCAGGAACAGGTCCAGGACCAGGAGGTCGTAGGGGAAGGCCAGGAGGAGCCCTTCCGCTTCCTCCACGCCCGCCGCCTCGTCCACGGCGAAGCCCGCCTCCTCCAAGGCTTCCCGCACCAGGGCCCGCACCCCGGGTTCGTCCTCCACCAGAAGGACCCTCATCGGCGAAGCGCCTCCCTCCCTGTGGCCGCCTCCAGCCAGACCTCCCCGAAGGGCCCCTTGGCCTCCCAAACCAAAAGCCGCTCCTTGGGCTTGGGTTTGAGTTCCAAGTGCCAGGGTTCCCCATAGCGGCGCCGCACCAGGGCCAGGGCCTGGGGGAAGGAAAGGTGGGGCTCTGCCAGGTGCTTGGGGATGCCCTTGGGCCGGAACAGGACTACCCGTCGGCTTCCCGCCTCCACCCACACCTCGAGGCCCGGCACCCAGAGCTCGTACACCCAAAGCCCCTCCTTGGGCTTGAGGCCGTGGCTGAACTTGTACACCTGTTCCAGGCGGGTGGGGCCAAGGTAGGGCGCGGCCAAGGCGAAGACCTCTTCCGGGGTCAGGCGCGGTGGGCTCTGGGCCAGGGCCCACCCGAGGAGGGCGAGGAGGAGCATCCCCCTCCAGTTTAGGGGTTCTTGAGGAGCTCTAAAAGCGCCTCCCCCTTGGCGGCTAAGGCCTCCGCTTGGGCCCGGTCGCCCCTCCCCCAGGCCTCCCAGGCGGCCAGGACCACCTCCTCGATGCGCCGCCTTTTTTCTTCCTCTAACCCTTGGGCCTGGCGGCGCAAGGCCTCGAGGCGGCTCGGGAGGGCGCTTCCTCCCTGGAAAGGGTTGGGAAGAGGCGAGGCGCCTCGAAGCCCCCGCAGGAGCCACACCACGCCCAGGACCAGGAGGACCAGGAGGCCCAAAAGAAGGAGGGTTTCCAGGAATTCCTCCACCCGTTTTGGTCCAAACCACGGCCCAAGCCCCGGTGGGGGAGGGCCATAGGGCGCGCAGCCGGCGAGAAGGGTTAGACCGATCAGGGGAAAAAGGGTTTTCGTGCGCATGCTTGCCTCCAAAGGTGAAGAGGGGAGTGGGGCCACGCCCCACCCCCCTTGGGCCCTAGAAGCCCCGCTCAGCCTTGATCAGGTGATGCGCCGCGCGGGCCAGCCGGTGGGCGGCCTCGGCCCGGGCCAGGTCGCCGCCTTGGCCTAGGAGGGCCTTGGCCTCCTGGAGAAGGCGGCCCACCTCCGGCCGGCTCACCCGGTAGTAGCTCGCCTCGTACTCGGCCCGGGCGATGGCTTCCTGGGCGCGGTAGGGCGCCTCGTAGCCTTTGCGGCCCCGCGGGCCAGGCCCCATGGGGATGGGGTAGGCGCTCGGGGCCACCTCCAGGAACCGGAGGGCCTCGTAGATCAGGCTAGCGGCGTGGGCCCGCTCCTTGGCCCGGAAGTGCTGGCCCCCTTGGTACTCCCCTTGCGCCTGGCGCAAGAGGGCGTCGGCGGCGGCCTTCAGGGGGCTTTGCCCCACCAGGCCGGAGAGGTACTGGGCGCGGCTCAGTTCCCGAGCGGCCCGCTCCGCCTCGCGGTAGCCGTAGCCGTAGGGTTGCATGGGCGCGGGAGCGGGAGCCGGGCCGCCAGGGGGCGGCGGCGCGGGCTGGGCCAAACCCGTCAAGCCGAGGGCCAAAATTGCCGTGGTCAGAAGCCGCTTTTTCATCCTTATACCTCCTTCTGCCCCGAAGGGCCCCCTAAGAGTAGGAGGGTTTTGTGGGACGACGGTGGAAAGGCGAGCCGCTTCCTGCAAGCGGTTATCGTTCGCAATATCCATAAAATCCGACCGGAATACTTGACTTTTTGCCCCCCTTCCCCTACCCTCCTCCTTGAGGAGGTGATGGCGTGTTCGTGGTGATGAACCGCATACCGGTAAAACCCGAGTATGCCGAGCAATTTGAGGAGGTTTTCCGCACTCGAGCCCGGCTGGTGGACCGGATGCCCGGCTTCCTCCGCAACCTGGTGTTGCGGCCGCAAAACCCCGAGGATCCCTACATCGTCCTTACCTTCTGGGAGAGCGAGGCCGCCTTCCGCGCCTGGACCGAGAGCCCCGCCTTCCGGGAGGGCCACGCCCGCAGCGGAACCCTGCCCAAGGAAGCCTTCCGGGGTCCGAACCGCTTGGAAACCTTCGTGGCCTTCCTGGACTCGGAGGTGCAAGGTGGTTGAGGCTCCGGTTTGGGCGCTTCTCAAGCGGGCGCGGGAGCGGGTGTACACCCTCCCCAAGGACTTTCCTGGCTTCTCCGCCCGCCTTGCCCTTTACGTTAAGGGGCTTTGGTACTTCGGCCAGGTGCGGGCGGAAGGCTTCCGCCCCGAAGTGGACCTGCCCGAGGGCGTGGGGCCCCTAGCGGAAAAGGAGCTGGCTTCCCTTCTAGGCCACCGCCGCCCCGTTCCCTTTGAAGAGGGCGAGGGCCGCTACCCCATGCGCTTGGTGGAGGAAGGTCCTATGGGTACGGCCCTCGCCCTGGAGGACCCCTTTCGTTCCCGCATATGGGTCCGCGAGGGGCGGCTTCACGTCATCGAGCGCCACCTGACAGAAGGCTCGTTTCGCATCCACCTCGAGGCCTGGAAGGAGGTCGGGGAAAAGCTCCTACCTCACCGCTTCCTCCTGGTCCATCGCGACGCCCGGGGCAGGCTACTCAAAGTGGAACGCTTCCGGGACGAGTACGCCGCTTTCGGAGACCTTTGGCTTCCTGTGGAGCGGGAAGTCGTGGTGGAAGGGGAGGGCTTAGAGACCTTGGTGCTTCGCTTGGAGAACGTGGAGGTGGCGGCATGAGAAAGCTGGCGGTTTTGGCTTGGGTGTTTTTGGCGGCCCTGGCCCAGCCTTACCGGGCGGTGGACGCCACCGGCAAAGCGGTGGAGGTGCGTTCGATAGAACGCATCGTCAGCCTAGACGGCATTACCACGGAGATTCTCTTCGCCGTCGGCGTGGGGGATAAGGTGGTGGGCCGGGACGACTCCAGCTACTACCCGCCCCAAGTCCTGAGGCTTCCCAGCGTGGGCTACCAGTTCCGCCTTTCCGCCGAGGGCATTCTTTCCCTCAAGCCCACCTTGGTCATCGGCCGCGAGGACGTGCGGCCGCCCCAGGTGGTGGACCAGCTCCGCCAGGCGGGGGTGGCGGTGGTCCTGGTGCCCGCAGAGCCCAGCGTGGAGGGGGCCAAGGCCAAAATCCGGGTGGTGGCCCAGGCGGTGGGCCAGGCGGAGCGGGGGGAGGCTTTGGTCCGGGCTTTGGAGCGCGATCTCCTGGCTCTCCGCGCCTTCCAGACCCAGCGCGCTTCCCCAAAGCTAAAGGGGCTTTTCCTCTACCTGCGAGGTCCGGGCACCACCTTTGTCTGCGGCGAGGGGAGCACCCCGGTGGGGGTCATGAAGCTCGCCGGTCTGGAGAACGCCGCCCAGGGCATTCGGGAGTGCCAGCCCATGACGGCGGAGAGCGTGGTGGCGGCCCGGCCGGACGTCATCGTGGTCTTCAAAAAAGGCCTGGAGAGCGTGGGGGGGTTGGAGGGGCTTCTCAAGCTTCCTGGGGTGGCCCAAACCCCGGCAGGGCAGAAGCGGAAGGTGGTGGCCATGGACGACCTTTACCTGGGAAGCTTCGGCCCTCGGGCGGGCCGAGCCGCCTTGGACCTCTTCCGGGCCGCCTACCTAAAGGAGGGGTTTGTGGAGGTGGGGCCGTGAGGTCGTACCTCTTCCTTCGCGGGGTGTTTAAGGCGTTCCTCCTCCTGCTCCTCCTGGGCAAGCCCTTACCGCCGAGCCTTGAGGCCCTATGGGAGGAAGTTCCGTGACCAAGAGCCTCGTTTTCCCCCGCTCCCGGCGGTACCGTTTGGTCCTCCTGGTCCTGGCCCTCCTCTTGGTCCTGGCCCTCCTTTTGGGGGCGGGGCTTGGGGCCTACCCCATCCCGCCCTTGGCCATCCCCGGCATCCTCCTAAAGGGGGAAGGGGTGGAGTATCAGGTGCTTACCGCCCTCCGCTTTCCCCGGGTCCTGGGGGCAGCCCTGGTGGGGGCGCTTTTGGCCTTGGCGGGGGCGGTGTTGCAGGGCCTCTTCCGCAACCCCCTGGTGGACCCGGGGCTCATTGGGGTGTCCTCGGGGGCGGCCTTGGGAGCAGCCCTTTTCATCGTCCTCTGGCCCGGGGCGGGGGTCCTCGAGGTCTACGCCCTTCCCCTCTTCGCCTTCTTGGGCGGACTCCTCGCCACCCATCTGCTTTGGCGCTTGGCCCGGACGCCCCTGGGGGTCCAGGTTTCCGTGCTCCTCCTCTCGGGCATCGCCCTGAACGCCTTGGTGGGGGCAGGGATCGGCCTCCTCACCTTTTTGGCGAGCGAGCAGGAGCTCCGTAGCCTCACCTTTTGGACCCTTGGGGGCTTTTCCGCCCTTACCTGGCGCCTTCTTTTGGCTGGGCTGCCCTTGGCCCTCCTCGCCCTTTTCCTCCTCCTTCCCCTGGCCCGTTCCCTGAACGCCTTGGCCCTGGGGGAACGGGAGGCCTTCCACCTGGGGGTGGACCTCGAGGCCCTGAAGCGCCGGGCGGTGGCGGGGGCTGCCCTAGGGGTGGGGGTGGCGGTGGCCCTGGCGGGCGGGGTGGGGTTCCTGGGTTTGGTGGCGCCCCATCTCTTCCGCCTCTTGGCGGGGCCCGACCACCGCTACCTCCTTCCGGGATCGGCCCTTTTGGGCGCGGGGCTCGCCGTGGGGGCGGACCTTCTCGCCCGTACCCTGGCCGCCCCTGCGGAAATCCCCGTGGGGGTGGTGACCGCCCTCCTCGGGGGGCCCTTCTTCCTTTACTTGGTCCTGCGTTACAAGCGGGAGGTGTACCGTGCTTGAGGCGAAAAACCTAGGGTATCGCGTGGGGGAACGGTGGTTGGTAAAGGGCGTGGACCTCGCCGTGCGCGGGGGGGAGTTCCTGGCCGTCCTCGGCCCCAACGGGAGCGGCAAGACCACGCTCCTTCGCCTGCTTTCGGGGGAGCTCCGCCCCTCCCAGGGGGAGGTGTGGCTCCAGGAGCAGCCCTTGGCCGCCTACACCCCGGAGCGCCTGGCCCAGGTGCGGGCGGTGCTTTCCCAAAACCGGGAGATGGGCTTTCCCTACACCGCCTACGAGGTGGCCTTTCTGGGGCGGCTTCCCCACCTTTGGGGTAGACGGGAGGGACTGGAGGACCACGCCAAGGTGGAGGCGGCTTTAGGGCGGGCCCAGGCCGCAGGCTTTAAGGAGCGGCTCTTCCCCAGCCTTTCCGGGGGCGAGGCCATGCGGGTGGAGGTGGCCAGGCTTCTCGCCCAGGAGGCCCGCCTTTTCCTCTTAGACGAGCCCACCAACCACCTGGACCCCCGCTATGCCCTGGAGCTCCTTTGCCTTTTTCGGGCCCTGGCCTACGAGGGAAGCGCGGTGGTGGCGGTGCTCCATGACCTGAACCTGGCGGGGCTTTTCGCCGACCGGATTCTCCTCCTCAAAGACGGCAGGCCCGTGGCCTACGGGGAGCCCCAAGCCGTGTTGCACCCGGGGCTTTTGGAGGACGTCTACGAGGTTTCTTTCCACGCCCTGGGACAACCGGGGACTTTCCGCTTCCTCCTTCCCGTGCCCAAGGAGGTGGTCCGTGGAGCCTGACCACGCCCAGGTGGTGGCCCGGGTTTCCGAGACCCGGTACCTTTCCCGTTGTGCCTGCAACGGGGGCACCTACCACCTGCACTGGGACGCCGCCACCTTTCGCCTTACCCCGGAGGGCCTCCGGTTCCTGGCCCAGGTTTTGGAGGACCTCTTGGCGCGGGGTGGTGACGGGGTGGTGTGGCTTGGGGCGGTGGGCCTCCGTTTTCGGGAGGGGGAGGGGTGGGAGCTCCTTCGCCTGTTAAAGCGGGGGCTTGTTTGGCAAACGGCGACACCGGTGGCGTACTTTCGTCATCTGAACTAGGAGGGTTATGCGGACGAAAACACTTTTTGTGAGCTTTCTGGTTTCCTTGGCCTTAGCGCAGGGGTCCTGTCCGGGCGGGCGGGTGCCCCACGACTTGGGGGAGGTTTGCCTGCCCAAGACCCCAGCGCGGGTGGCGGCGCTGGACTGGCGGCCTTTGGAAGACCTTCTCCTCCTAGGAGTGCAGCCCGTGGCGGGGGCAGATCTGGCGGATTTCCCCAAGTGGGTGAGGATGGAGCTTCCCCAGGGGATCCAGGATGTGGGAGGGCGCATGAGCCCGAGCTTGGAGCGCCTGGCCGCCCTTAAGCCCGATCTGGTCTTGGGCTACACGGGCTTTCAGGGGCGGTTCTACCCCGAGCTTTCCCGCATCGCCCCCACGGCGCTATACGACTATCTCCCCTCCCAGGGACAACTTGCCGCCATGCGGCGGCACTTCCTCCTTCACGCCCGCTTGGTAGGGAAGGAACGGGAAGGGGAGAGGATCCTTTCCGATTTGGACCGCTTCCTGCGGGAGCGGGCGGAGGAGCTTGGGCGCAAGGGGCTTTCCGGTAGGTCCTTCCTCTTGGTCCAGGCCTGGGCCCGGGAGAAGGTCTACAACGTCTTCACCCGGGACACCCTGGCTTCCGAGCTCCTGGAGGCCCTGGGCCTGAAGAACGCCTGGACCGGAAAGGCAGAGGCGTATGGGCTTTCTCGAGTGGGTCCTGAGGGACTAGTGCGTTTGGTGCGCGACAACCCGGGCGTGCTCGTCTTTCTCGTTGCCCAGCCCGAGAATAACCCCCTGAGCGACCCAGCGGTGGGTCCCCTGCTCCGGCTAAATCGGGCTCGGGTGCTGCCCCTGGCCCCGAACACCTGGACCTACGGGGGCCCCCATTCCGCCCGAGTCCTGGTGGAAGAGGTCTGGCGTAGCGTGGGGGGTGGCCAATGAGGCGCTTTGCTGTAGGACTGCTTTTCCTCGCCGCGGCCTTCGCCCAGGGGTTTAGGGCGGACCTTCGGGCCCAGGTGGAGCCCCTCCTTGGAGAGCTTGTTCAAAATGCCCGGCTTCTGGCCCAGGCGGCCCGCGCCTATGCGGAAGCCCCCACCCTCGAGGGCCTGAACCGGCTCCGGGTCCTTTGGCATCTGGCCCGGGAGCCTTGGGAGGTGTTGGAAGCCTTCGCCTTTGGGCCTGTGGGCGACTTTGATCCGTATCTGGACACCTGGCCCGTAAGCCCAGAGGACCTCCGGCGCACCTTGGGGAAGCCTGTGGAGGACCTGCCCCCTGAGGTTCGGGGCTTCCACGCCCTGGAATACCTCCTTTACCAGGAGCCTGCCCGCACCCCAGAGGCCGCCCGCCATCTGGCCCTGTTGGCGGAGGATCTGGCCCAGAAGGCTTCCCGTATGCGGGAGGCTTACTTGGCCTATTTGGAGGAAGCCTCCGAGACGGATTTGACCCTGGAGCTCTACGCCGCAAGCCTGGAACTCGCCGAGGAGCTTTTCGCCGAAAAGCTCAAGAACCCGGAAAGCCCGTACGCTCAGCGCTCGGCCCAGGATTACCGGGCCAATGTCCGGGGTCTCCTCCAAGCCTTCGCCTTGCTTCCCCTACCGGGCCCGGTCTGGGCCTTGGCCCTGGACCTGGAGCGAGCGGTAGCGGCCCTGCCGAGCCCCTTGGAGGGCAACTGGGACCACCCCCAGGTAGCCTTGGCCATAGCCAGAGCCCAAGACCTCCATCGCGCCCTGGCCCAGGCCCCGGTGGGCGATGCGGGAGAGCGGGCCCTCCTTTGGCTCCGCACCTTCCGGGAGGAGTACCTGGTGGAGGGGGAGGTGGATGAGGGGCTAGCAGCCTTGGAGGGCCTTAGGGCCGCCCTGGCGGGGATGCCCCAGGAGGAGGAGGCGCTAAAGTTGGTGGTGGCCCTCGAGGCCAAGGTGCGGGCTCAAGCCCCCGCAGAGGAGGTGGAGCCTTTGCTCCGGGCCTTGGAGGCCCTCTTCCGCTAGGCCGTGCGCCGCTTTCTTTGGCTTGCCCTTTTCCTTCTCGGCGCCCTTCCCGCCCGCTACTGGGTGCAGGACGCTTCCTCTCGGGCCTTCGGCCACCCCCTGCCTGGGCTTACCTCCGAGGCTCTGGAGGCCTTTCGCCGAGGGGACCAAGCCTTCAACCGCATCTTCGTGCGGGAGGACGGCTTGGGCCCCCTCTTTGTGCACCAATCCTGCGCCGGGTGCCACGTGCGGGACGGGCGGGGGCGCCTCGCCTTCGAGGGACGTAGCGAGGCCTTGGTGCGCGCCCGTGCCCTCGATGGGACCGCCCCCCACCCCCGCTTCGGGGTGCAGCTCCAGGACCACGCCCTGCCAGGCTACCCACCGGAGGGCCAGGTCCTCCTCCGCTGGGAGGAAGCGGTGGGGCGCTATCCCGATGGGACCCCTTATCGGCTCAGGCGCCTTAGCCTGGAGGTCCTGGACCCCTCGGGGAGGCCGGTTCCGGGCCGGTATAGCCTCCGCCTGGCTCCACCCGTCTTCGGCGGGGGGCTTCTGGAGGCGGTGCCGGAAAGCGCCCTTCTCGCCTCGCAAGACCCGGAGGACCGGGATGGGGACGGGGTTTCGGGAAGGGTGGCCCGCCTGGCTGGGGGTGAGGTGGGCCGTTTTGGGTGGAAGGCGGGGGTGGCAAGCCTAAAGGAGCAGGCCGCCTTGGCCTACCGGGAGGACATGGGCCTTTCCACGCCCCTTTTCCCCGATGAAGGGGGGATAGAGGTGGGGGAGGCGGAGTTGGAGGCGGTGGTCGCCTACCTCAAGCTCCTGGCGGTGCCCGCTCCCCGCCACGGGCCGGAGGCCCTAAGGGGAAGGCGCCTTTTCGCCCAAATCGGTTGCGCCACCTGCCACCAACCGAGCCTGGCCGGGCTTCCCGCCTACACCGATCTCCTCCTCCACGACATGGGCCCGGGATTGGACGACGGCGTGGCCGAGGGGGACGCCGCCCCTGCCGAATGGCGCACCCCGCCCTTATGGGGGATTGGCCTCACCCGGAAGGTGCTTGGGGAGGAGCTCTACCTTCACGATGGGCGGGCGCGGACCCTCGAGGAGGCCATTCTTTGGCACGGGGGTGAGGCGGAAGGGGCCAAGCGCCGCTTCATGGCCCTTTCCAAGGAGGACCGCGAGGCCTTGCTTCGCTTTCTGGAGGGGTTGTAGTCTGGAGGCTTGACGCTACCCCCAACCCGTGGTAGCCTCCTCCGCAGGACACCCAAGACTTAGGGTGTCCTGGCCGCGATGCCAGGCCGACAGGCCTGGACGCCCGTGGGCGGCGGGGGAAGTCCGGTGAGAGTCCGGCGCTGTCCCGCAACGGTGACCGGCCCCCTTTGGCCGGAAGCCCGAGTACCCGCTTCGCGGTCCTACCCCGTAGCCCTCGAGGCAAGGGTGAAGGTGGTGATGCCCGTGGGACCTTAAAAAAGGCGCACTCCCCTAAAAGTCGAGCTGCCCCACAGGGGCGAGGGTAGGAGGCTTGGACAGGTTCGGCCCTTGGCCGTGTGAAGGAGGTTTTTGTGCGGGAAACCCGCATGGTGTACCCCGTGTTCCCAGGAGAGACCAACCATTACGGGACGCTTTTCGGCGGCACCGCCATGGCCTGGATGGACCAAGCGGCCTTCGTGGCGGCGAGCCGCCACGCCCGGCGCAAGGTGGTCACGGTGCACGCCGACGCCGTGGACTTCCGCCATCCCGTGCCCCAGGGCTCCATCGTGGAGCTGGTGGCCCGGGTGGTGGAGGTGGGGCGGAGCTCCATGCGTGTGGAGGTGGAGATGTGGGTGGAGCCCCTCGAGGCGGGCCGAGAGCCCTATCTGGCCGCCCGGGGTGGGTTTGTGTTGGTGGCGTTGGACGAGGCGGGCCGGCCCACCCCGGTTCCTCCTTTGGAGAGGGGGTAAGGGTATGAGGGTCAAGACCTTGGCCTATGGTTTTCCCCGCTTGGGCCCGAAGCGGGAGTACAAGAAACTTTTGGAGGGCTTTTGGTCTGGGGTTGTAACGGAGGAGGCGTTCTGGAAGGGGTTGGAGGTCTTGGAGGCACTCCGGCTTTCCACCTACCGCCGCTTTGTGGAACTTTACCCCGTGGGGGAGATGAGCCTTTACGACCCGCTCTTGGACCTGGCGGTGATGGTGGGCGTCTACCCCGTGGATCCAAAGGACGCGGCAGCGTACTACGCCCTGGCTCGAGGTAAGGACGCTTTGCCCTTGCGGAAATGGTTTGGCACCAACTACCATTATTTGGCACCCCTTCTTCCTGAAACGCCCCGTTATCAGCCTCACTGGAATAAGCCCCTAGAGGCTTTCCGCAAGGACTCCGAGGGGCTTCCCCACCTGTTAGGGCCATACACCCTACTTCGCCTGGCACAGAACCCTCCGGCAGGACGAGATCTGGTCCGCCACCTCGAGGCCCTCGGGGAGGTATACGTTGAGTTCCTGGCCCAGCTCAAAGGGGCAGGAGCCACCTTGGCCCTTCTGGAGGAGCCTGCCCTAGGATTGGACGGGGCTTCTGAGGATGCGCCTGTCCTCAAAAAGCTTTACACCCGCTTTCTGGAGGTTCTACCCCTCGCTCTTCTTACCCCTTATCTGCTGCCTCCAGAGGAACTCTATGCTCTGCCCTGGACTGCAGCCAGCCTAGGGGTGGAAATTCTTCGTCAGGGCCGTTTTCAAGCGATTGCCATCCCAATCCTAGGGGTGGTGGAGGGGCAGGGGGTTTGGCGTACCCCCCTTTCTGAGGTAGCCGCCCACCTGCAAGAGGTGGGCAAGGAGGGCGAGGTTTGGCTTGCTCCTAAGGCGCCCCTGTACCACCTGCCCTGGCGGGTGGAGGCATCGCCTCCTGGTTTGGAGGGCCGGCTGGCTTTTGCTGAGGAGCGGCTTTGGGAGCTTTCCCTCCTGGCCCGTATGTTGTGCGGGGAGGGAGAGGCTTGGGATCTGGCGCAAGCCTGGCGGCCCCAGGAGGGTTCGCCTTCGTTGCCCACCCTGCCCCCTTCTCCCGGGCCCCGGCCCTCGAGGGAGGTTCGCAAGGAGGCGCAACGGGACCTCGGCCTACCCCTTTTTCCCACCACCACCATTGGCAGTTTTCCCCAAACCCCTGAGCTTCGGGCTTTGCGGGCGCGTTTCCGGGCGGGCAGGATTTCGGCTCAGGCTTATGAGGAAGCCATACGGGAAGCCATCGCTCGGGTCATACGTTTCCAAGAGGATTTGGGGCTGGACGTGTTGGTCCACGGGGAGCCCGAGAGGAGCGATATGGTGGAGTTTTTCGCCGAGCGCTTGGAGGGGTTTTATCTCAATCCCGAGGGCTGGGTGCTGTCCTACGGGAGCCGCGTCTACCGTCCTCCAATCCTGGGGGGACCCGTCAGGCGGAGAAGGCCTTTGGTCCTAGACGAGCTGTCCTACGCTCAAAGCCTCACCGATAAGCCGGTGAAAGCAATCCTCACGGGCCCTATCACCCTCGCTGCTTGGAGCTATTTGCCAGAGGGGGTGGGGTTTGCCGAGGCCGTGCTGAACTTGGCTGAGGTCGTAGGGGAAGAGGTCCGGGCCCTTGAGGCGGCGGGGTTCCGTTTCATCCAAATAGACGAGCCAGCCCTTTTGGAAAAGTTACCCCTGCGTTCGGAGGAGCGGCCGGGTTACCTGACCCTGGTTCGGGAAGCTTTCCAGCGGGCAGCTCCCGTTGGCCCTTCGGTCCAAGTGCACCTCCACCTTTGCTACTCCGATTACTCCACCCTCAGGCCGTTCTTGGAGGCCATGGACCCCGACGTGGTCAGCCTGGAAGCGGCGCGGCAGGACCCGTATTTCCTCCAGGAACTAAGGGGCTTGGACCTTGCCCTGGGCCCTGGGGCCTTCGACGTTCACACCCCTCAGGCCATCTCCAGCGAGGAGATGGAAAAGCGGTTGTTGGCCTATTTGGAGCACATTGCCCCGGAACGCCTTTGGGTAAACCCAGACTGCGGCCTCAAAACCCGGACCTGGGCCGAGGTGGAGCGCAACCTGAAGGCCATAGTGGAGGCTGCGCGTCGGCTTCGGAAGCGTTTTGGAGGTGAGAATGCTCACTCAGCCTAGGCTTCATTACCGCCCCTACGAGTACCCCGGGCTTCTCCGCTACCGGGATGCCATCCGGCACAGCTACTGGGTGCACACGGAGTTCAGCTACGCCGCTGACCTGCAGGACTACGCCCTAGCCGACCCTAAGGAGCGGGCCTTGGTGGAACGGTCCCTCTTGGCCATCGCCCAGGTGGAGCTCGCCGTCAAGCTCTTCTGGGCCCGGATCTACGACCGTTTCCCCAAGCCGGAGGTGGCGGAGGTGGGGATGACCTTCGCCGAAAGCGAGGTGCGCCACGCCAACGCCTACGCCCACCTTCTGGATCTCCTTGGCCTCAACGAGCGCTTCCAGAAAGCCCTGGAAGAGGAAACCGCCCTAAAGGAACGCCAGCGCCTCCTTCAGGAGGTTCTGCGCCGCGCTCGCCAGGAGGACTTAAAGGCGTACGCCCACGCCCTCCTCCTCTTCGCCGCCTTCACGGAGCACATCTCCCTCTTCTCCCAGTTCTACGCCCTCATGGCCATCAACCGCCGCTCGGGGCGCTTCAAGGGCATTTCCAACGCCATAGAGGCCACCAGCAAGGAGGAGAACATCCACGGCCTCTTCGGGGTAGAGCTCCTCCGCCTCCTCCGACAGGAGCTTCCCGAGCGCTTCGGCGAGGGCTTTGCCGAGGAGGCCCTGGCCTGGGCCATGCGCTTCTTCCAGGGGGAGGAGGCCTTGGTGGATTGGATCTTCGCCGAGGGCGACTTAGGGGTGGTTTCCCGGGAAGAGGTGTTGGAGTTTCTCAAGCACCGCTACAACGAGGTTCTTTCCCTTCATGGCCTCCCTGCCCCCTTCGCGCCCCGGGCCGAGCTCCTTCGGGACACCGAGTGGTTCTCCCTGGAGCTTCTCGCCGATAAGGAGGTGGACTTCTTCAACAAGCGCAGCGTGGCCTACGCACGCCGCGTGCAGAGCTACGATCCGGACGAGCTTTTTTAAGGAGGCGCCATGGTTGAGGTGAAACGGGTATACGAGCCTTGGTACTGGGTTAACGAGTGGACGCGGCTGTACATGAGCCGGGGCTACCTCCTCCCTGGGGTCAGCGTGGAGGAGCGGGTGCGGCAGATTGCCGCGCGGGCCGAGGCCCTCACGGGCATCCCCGGCTTCGCCGAGAAGTTTTCGCGCTACATGGCCTACGGTTGGTACTCCCTGGCCACGCCCGTTTGGGCCAACTACGGCCTCAAGCGGGGGCTGCCCATCTCCTGCTACGGCACGTACGTGGAGGACGACACCGCCTCCATCCTGCGGGCGGTGGCGGAAATCGGCATGATGAGCAAGCAGGGGGGTGGAACCTCCGTGTACTTGGGGGAGCTCCGTCCCCGGGGTGCCCCCATCCGCGATAACGGGGAGAGCAACGGCTCTTACGCCTTTGCCAGCCTCTTTGACCGGGCCATCGAGGTCTTCAACCAGGGCTCCACCCGCCGGGGCCAGTGCGCCGCCTACCTGCCCATAGAGCACCCCGACTTTTGGGAGTGGACCCGGATCCAACGGGAAAACTCCGAGATCCAGTCCCTCTTCTGGGGGGTGAGCGTGGGGGACGACTGGCTCGAGGCCATGGTGGCGGGGGACCGGGAGAAACGGGATCGTTGGGCCGCTGTCCTAAAGAGCCGCGCCGAGGTGGGCATTCCCTACATTTTCTTCCGGGACAACGCCAACCGCCAGGCCCCTGAGATTTTCCGCGCCTTGGGTAAGCAGATTCACGCCAGCAACCTCTGCACGGAGATCATGCTCCCCTCTAGCCCCGAGGAGAGCTTCGTCTGTTGCCTTTCCTCCTTAAACCTCCTCCACTTTGATCGGTGGAAGGACACGGACGCGGTGGAGACCCTGGTCATCTTCCTGGACTCCGTGTTGGACGACTTCATCGAGAAGGCTGCGGGCATCCCCTACATGGAGCGGGCCGTGCGCTTCGCCAAGCGGTACCGCGCTATCGGGATTGGGGTCTTAGGGTGGCACAGCTATCTGCAGTCCAAGGGTGTGGCCCTGGAGAGCGCCGAGGCCCTTTTCCTCAACAACCTCATCTTCAAAACCATCCGGGAGCGGGCGGAGGAAGCTTCTCGTTGGCTGCGCGCCCGACACCCGGAGGACGAGCTGGCCGAGATCATGGAACGGCGCAACGCCACCCTCCTCGCCATCGCCCCCACCAAGTCCAGTTCCTTCATCCTGGGACAGGTGTCCCCTTCCGTGGAGCCCTATACCAGCAACTACTACCTGAAGGACCTGCAGAAAGCGCGGGTGCCCTTCAAAAACCCCTTCCTGGAGGAGCTTCTTCGGGAAAAGGGTAAGGACGAGGAAAAGGTTTGGCGGAGCATCCTAGAGCACAACGGTTCGGTGCAGCACCTGGACTTCCTGAGCGAGGAGGAAAAGGCGGTGTTCAAAACCTTCGCCGAGGTTTCCCAGAAAACCTTGGTGAACCTGGCTGCGGCCCGGCAGCGGCACATCGACCAGGGGCAGTCCTTGAACCTGGTGATCCACCCGGAGGCCCCACCCAAGGACGTGAACGAGCTCGTGCTCCACGCCTGGCGCTCGGGGCTAAAGAGCCTTTACTACCAGTTTAGCGCCAGCGCCGCCCAGGCCTACAGCCGCGACCTGCTCCTCTCCTGCCGGGCCTGCGAAGGCTAGCAGAGCTGCAGGTGATCCTTGACGGGGGTGGGGGGAAGGCCATGCTTGGCCCGGAGGCGTTCCAGGTAAAGGGCGCGCTCCGCCAAGCGGCGCCCGTAGCTTTGGTTGTTCCCGTGGACCCGCACGCCGACGTTGGGGCCCCGCAGGTAGCGAAAGGGGAGGCCCGCCCGGTAGGCGCGGAGCCACAGGTCCCAGTCCCAGTAGTCCCCCATCTCGGGGTCGAGGCCGCCTAGGGCCAGGAGGGAGGCCCGGGATAAGGCCGTGCCCGAGGCCAGGATGCGGTTGTCCCGAAGGAGCCACTCCCCCACCTCCCCCGGGGCAAAGGGGAGGGCCTCGAGGTCCAGGAGGAAGACCCCCTCCCCATAGGCCACCCCCTCTCCACCGCGGAGGGCCCGCCAGACCCGGTGCAGGTAGGTGGGGGCGAGGAGAAGGTCGTCGTCGTCCAGGAAGAGGACGATTTCCCCTTTGGCCTCCGCTAGGCCCGTGAGGCGGGCCTCCACCTGGCCCCGGCCGTGGTTCCAAAAGGGGCGGATCCTGGGGTCTTGGAGGGAGCGGGCCGCCTCCAGGCCTTCCCCGTCCCCGTCCTCCACCACCAGCGCCTCAAACCAGGGGAAGGTTTGCCGCCGCAGGGACGCCAGGGCCTGGAGGAGAAAGGCGGGGCGGCCCTTGGTGGGGATGAGGACGCTAATCATGGGCTAGACCGGGCTGCAGGCGGGCCTCATCCGTGAGGTCTAGCCGTAAGGGGGTGGCGGCGATGAAGCCTTGGGCCACGGCCCAGCGGTCCGTGCCCTCCTCCGCCTCCTTGAGGGGCCGGGCGGCGAACCAGTACAGGGGACGCCCCATGGGATCCTCCCCGGGCACCACCACCCCCTCGTAGGCCCGCACGGACTGGCGGGTCCAGAGGAGGCCCTTGGGCCGATGGGGAAGGTTCACGTTCACCAGGAAGGGGCGCTCCAGCCGGAGGAGGGCCTCGAGGGTCCGCACGATCCAGGGCTTGAGGAGGGTGAAGTCGGGGTTTTGCCCGTTCATGGGGACGCTGAAGGCGGCGGCGGAGAGGCCGAACAGCCTGCCCTGCTTGGCGGCGGCCACCGTGCCCGAGTGCCAGATCTCGTGGCCCAGGTTGCTCCCCAGGTTCACCCCGGAAAGGACCAGGTCGATGGGCCCAAAGAGGTGAAGGCCTAAGGCCACGCAGTCCGCGGGGGTGCCCCGCACCCGGTAGGCGGGGAAGTCGGGCCCGGGAAGGGGAGCCGGGTGGGGAAAGGCCCGCACCGGGTGGGCTATGGTGATGGCGTGGCCTGTGGCGCTCTGTTCCGTTTCCGGGGCCACCACGAAGACCTCCCCCAGGCGGCTTGCCGCCTCCGCCAGGGCCCAAAGCCCGGGGCTGAAGATGCCGTCGTCGTTGGTCACCAGAATCCGCATGCCCTCACGGTAGGCCCCGGGTGTCAGGCCGGGGTCAGGAAAGATTCCCGCCCCGGGACGGGGCCGGGGCGGGGGCGAGGGGAGCCTTAGCGCCCCGCCACGCTCCGGTTGTACCGCTCCAAGGCGGCGTCGGCCCGGGCCTTGGCCTCCCGCAGAGCCTCCCGGGCGGGCTTACCCTTGAGCACCTCCTCCCAGGCCGCCTGCACGTACTGCCGGATCTCGGGGAACGAGCCCATGAGGCACCCGGCGCTGGCGGGGTTCACCTTGCTGGTGGCGAGTTGCTGGATGGCGGTGGTGTAGTTGGGCTGGCGCACGTGGGCTTGGCGCACCTCAGGGAGCTCCGTCACCCCCTTGACCACGGGGAAGTAGCCCGTGTTCAGGTGCCAGGCCGCCTGGGTCTTCGGTTCCAGGAGGAAGCGCACGAAGCGCCAGGCGGCTTGCGTTTCCGCGTCGGAGAACCCCTTCAGGACGTACAGGGCGGCCCCGCCGATGGCCACGCCGTTCCGCTCCCGGAGGTACGGGTAGAAGGCGGTGCGCAAGGGGAAGCGTCCCCCCACCTGGCGCAAAACCCCCGTGAGGCTCGCCGTGGAGTAGGCGGCGATGGCCGCCTGGCCTTGGGCGAAGAGGCTTTGCGAGTCGGCCCAGTTGCGCCCGGTGTTGGCCGCCACCCCCTCCCGCACCAGCCGGGCGTACATGTCCAAAAAGGCCACCGCCGCCTCGTTGTCGAAGGTCACCGCCGTGGCCCGGGCCTTGCGGCCGTTCTCGTTGTTGCAGAAGTACTCCCCGGAGTTGTAGGAGATCTGTTCCACGAACCAAGAGTCGATGGGGATGGAGAGCCCGTAGCGCACGGTTCGCCCTTGGGCGTCCTTCTTCGTGAGCTTGCGGGCCGCTTCCTCCAGGTCCTTGAGGGACCAGGTGGGCTTGAAGGGGATCCCAGCTTCCTGGAAGGCGGCCATGTTGAGGTAGAGGATGGGGTTGGAGGAGTTAAAGGGAAGCCCGTAGAGCTTTCCCTCGAGGGTGTAGTAGTTCCGGGGCTGGGGTAGGAAGCGGTCCAGGTCAAAGCCGTCCTTGCGGGCTAGGTCCTCCAGGGGTACCACGGCGCCGGAGTCCGCCATGATCCGGGCCCCGATATCGTAGATCTGGATCACATGGGGGTACCCCCGACCCGCCCGCAGGGCGGCCAGGAGCTTGTTGATGCCGTCGTCGTAGCTTCCCACGTACTGGCTTTTCACCTGCACGGCGTTTTGGCTCTGGTTGAACTCCTGCACCAGCTTCTCCGTGGCTTCGCCCAACACGCCCCCCATGGAGTGCCAGAACTCCACGGTAACCTTTTGCGCCAAGGAAGGAGAAAGAAGGAGCCATCCCAAAGCGCTGGCCTTAGCGAGTCCCAACAACCACGTCCGCATGTTCTACCTCCTTATCCCTTCAGCCCGCCCAGGGCGATCCCCTTCACGAAGGCCCTTTGGGCGAGCAGGAAGGCGAGCAGGGTGGGAAGGAGGACCAGGATGGCCCCGGCGGCCACCACGTTCCAGCGGGCCACCTCCTCGTTGAGGAGGAAGTTCACGGCGATCTGCGCCGTTTGCATCTCCCGGCTCTTGGTGACCACCAGGGGCCAGAGGTACATGTTCCAGGTGCCGATGAAGGTGAGGGCGGCGAGGGCTCCCAGGGCGGGCAAGGTGAGGGGAAAGGCCACGTGGCGCAGGGCCTGCCAGTGGCTGGCCCCGTCGATGCGGGCGGCGTCGAAGTAGTCCTCCGGGATGGTCCTCAGGGCCTGGCGCAGGAGGAAGACCCCCAAGGGGCTCGCCAGGAAGGGCACGGTCAGGGCCCAGTAGGTGTCCAGCCACCCCAGGCGGTCCACCAGGAGGTAAAGGGGCAGGAAGGTCACCTCCCCCGGCACCAGGAGGAGGGCCACCGCCAGGCCGAATAGCGCCTCCCGGCCTCGGAAGCGCATCCGGGTAAGGGCGTAGGCGGCGAGGAGGCTCGTCGCCAAAACCCCCAAGGTGACGGCGGCGGAGACCAGGAGGCTATTGAGGAGGAACCGCTCCAAGGGAAACTTGGCCAGGGCCTCGGCGTAGGGGGCCAGGGTGGGGTTGGGGGGTAGGAGGGTAGGGGCGTAGAGGTCCGCCTCGCTCCGGAGGCTCGCCGAGAGGAGGGTGAGGAGGGGTAGGGTGAGGAGGAAGGCGTAGAGGGAGGCTAGGAGGTAGGTGGGGAGGAGCCGGAGCCTCCTACGCATAGTGCACCCTCCGGCCCAAGAGCCAAAACTGCAAGGCGGCGAGACCCAAGAGGACCAGGAAGAGGAGGAAGGCTTCCGCCGCTGCCAGGGGCACTTGGAAGTTGAAGAAGGCGTCTTGATAAACGCGGTAGATCCACACCATGGTGCTTTCCGCTGGGCCTCCGCGGGTTAGGAGGTGGATCTGGCCGAAGGCGGTGAGGCTCTTGAGGACCACCAGGAGCCCCACCAGGAAGAGGGTGGGGGAGAGGAGGGGCAGGGTGATGCGGAAGAAGCGGGTCCAGGGCCCCGCCCCGTCCACGGTGGCCGCCTCGAGGACCTCCTCCGGGATGTTCTGGAGGCCGGCGGTGAGGAGGATAGCGGTGAAGCCCACCCCCGCCCAGGCGGTGATAACCGCCAGGGTGGGCAGGGCCAGCTCGGGGGAGGTGAGCCAGGCCTGCGGGGCGAGGCCCAAGTCGGCCAGGAAGCGGTTCGCCCATCCCCCCACGGGGTGGAGGAACCAGCCCCAGGCCACCGCGGCCACGGCGGTGGGCACGGCGGTGGTGAGGAAAAAGAGGGTGCGGAAGAGGGCCACCCCAGGGTAGGGGCGGTAGACGAGGAGGGCGGCCAGGAGGCCCAGGAGGAGTTCCAGGGGCGCGGTGATCAGGGCGAAGAGAAGGGTGGTCTTCACGCTACGCCAGAACTCGGGCCGGGTGAGGACCTCGAGGTAGTTCCCGAGGCCCACCCATTCCCGCCCCCTGCCGAAGAGGTTTTCCTGGTGCAGGGAAAGCCAGAGGGCGTCCAGGACGGGAAGGATGAGGAAGAGGAGGAAAAGGCCGTAGGCGGGAAGGAGGAAGGGAAAGGGGTCTAGGGCGCTTCGCCCCGCCCTACGGCTTTGCCTGAGGAGGACTCGCTCCACAGGCCGGAGGCTACCGCCCCCGCGTCAGGGTAAGGTCAAGGCCCCGCCGCAGGAGGTCCAGGGAGGGTTGGGGGTCCCCCCGCACCTCCAGGACCAGGGGCCGCCCTAGATACGGGGGAAGCCAACGGCCGTGCTCCAGGACCCCCGTTCCCAGGTTCCAATGGCGGTCGTAGACCCCGTCCGTGTCGTTCAGGTGAAGGTGCTCCGGGTTCAGGGCGAGCCAGGGCTCGGGCTCGGGCACCCGACTGAAAACCCGGGCGTGGGCGGCGTCGAAGCAGAAGCCCATGGTCTCCGGGTAGGCCTCTAGGAGGGGCCGAAGGGCCTCGGGCCCCGGCTCGTGGGTGTTCTCCAGGAGGAGGCGGACCCCGACCGCCTGCGCCCGGCGCACCACGGGCCCGAGGCGTTCCCGAAGGGCCTCCCCCCGGGCCCTGGCCTCCTCCGGGGTGCGGCCGTGGGGGATGCCGGAGTGGAAGACGGCCCGGTCTGCCCCCAGCTCCGCCGCCCGCTCTAGGCCGAAGAGGAGGCGCCGTAGGCTAAGTCCCCGCACCTCGGGGTCGGGGGAGAGGAGGTCCAGGTTCCAGAAGGGCAGGTGCACGGAAGGGCTAGGGCCCTCCGCCAAGGCCCGGCCAAGGGCCTGGAAGAGGTCGTCGTCCTCCAGGTGCTCCGGGTCCAGGTAGACCTCGAGGCCCACCCCCCAGGCCCGGAGGGCCTCGAGGCGCCCCTCCACCTCGCCCACGGGCAGGGAAACCCTTAGGTCCATGCCCGGACTTTAGGGCTTCTCTGTCAGGTAGCGGTCAGCCAGGCGGAATAGGGCCACCGCCGAGGCGGCCCCCAGGACGGGGAAGAGGGCGGGGACCAGGGCGTAGGGGCTCGCCGCCCCCTCCACCCCGAGGAGCCAGGCCAAGAGCCTGGGGGAGAGGTCCCGCGCCGGGTTCAGGGCGAACCCTCCCGGCCCCCCAAGCCCATACCCCACGGCGGCCACGGTGAGGGCCAGCCAGAGGGCCACGATCCTCCCGTCCCTGCCGGCGAAGAGGATCACCGCCATGAGGGCGAAGGTGCCCAAGGTCTCCGCCACCGCCGGGCCGGTCCAGCCGTAGAGGGCCTCGGGGGCGGTGCGGAGAAAGCCGGGCCCGGTGCTGAACACGTTGGGGAGGCCCTGGGCCAGGAGGCCTTCCCGGTAGGCCAGATAGGCGCCCAAGGCCCCCAGGAACCCCCCGAGGAACTGGCCCAGGAGGTACAGGGGCACGAAGCGCCAGGGGAAGAGGCCCCCCAAGGCGAAGGCCAGGGTCACGGCGGGGTTGAGGTGGGCCCCGGAGAGGGGGCGGCTCGCCAAGACCCCCACCAACACGGCAAGCCCCGAGCCCAGGGCGATGGCGTCGTACCCGAAGGCTCCGGGGCGCAGGCGGGGCTCCAGGACGGCGTTGGCGGCGCTTCCCACCGTGAGGAGGACGAGGAGGAAGGTGCCGAGGGTTTCTCCCAGGAGAACCTTTGGCCAGACCATGCTCGCCTCCTCGCCTACCCTGAGCCTAGGGCCGCTCCCGCGGGGGTATGACGGTCTTTGGGGCGGGGGAAGCGGAGGAGGGGCTCTACCCTAAGCCTCACCACCTCCCCCGGCCTCTCCTCCAGCCGCACCCAAGCCTCTCCCATGGGGAGGCGCACCCGGCAGAGCGCCTCGCCCCGCAGGCTTCGGCGTTCCAGGACCGTGCCCACAAGCTCTCCCCCCCGCTTCACCCACTCCTGGCGGAAGGCGAGGACCTCGTCCCCCACGGGGAGGAGGTTGGCCCGGCCGAAGGCGAGGAAGCTCTCCAGGGAGTTGGGGCGGGCGTACACCTCCTCGGGCCTTCCCACCTGCAGAAGCCTCCCCCCGCTCATCACCCCCACCCGGTCGGCCAGGAGCATGGCCTCCTCGGGGTCGTGGGTCACGTGGAGGGCCGTGATCCCCGCCTCCTTGAGGAGGGCGCGCACCTCGAGGCGCAACCCCTCCCGCAGCACGGGGTCCAGGGCGCTGTAGGGTTCGTCCAAGAGGAGAACCTTGGGCCTTCGGGCCAAGGCCCGGGCTAGGGCCACCCGTTGCCGCTGCCCACCCGAAAGCTGGTGGGGCCTCTTGCCCGCGTGGTCCCCAAGCCCTACCCGCTCCAGGAGGGCCAGGGCTTCCTTGCGGTCAGGCCTCGGCATCGCCAGGAGGAGGTGGTCCAGGGCGGTGAGGTGAGGCCAGAGCCCCAGGTCCTGGAAGACGTAGGCCACGCCCCGGCCCTCGGGGGGCACCCGGGTGACGTCCTTTCCCTCCAGGAAGACTTGGCCCCGGTCCGGGGCGAGGAGCCCCGCCACCAGGTTGAGGAGGGTGCTCTTGCCGCTTCCCGAGGCCCCTAGGAGGACAAAGATCTCCCCTTGGGCCACCTCCAGCTCCACCCCCTCAACCCCCCCTCCCCCGGGAAAGCGCTTGGTAAGGGCCTGAAGCCTCACCATCTCGGCCTCCCCAAAAGCCCCAGGGCGGCCACGCCGGCGAGGACCAGGCCTAAGGCGGCCGCCTCCCGGTAGAGCCCCCCGTTAAGGGCGGAGAGGGCCGCCACCCCCACCGTTTCCGCCCCCGGGGCGTAGAGGAGGGCGGAGAGGGTGACCTCGGCGAAGGCCAGGGGAAAGAGGAGGAAGCCGCCAGCGAAGAGGGAAGGCAGGAGGAGGGGGTACCCGAGCCGGAGCCAGCTGCGCCAGAAGGGAAGCCCGTGCACCCTCCCGGCGAGGACCGCCCCCTCCACCCGCGCCCCCGCCTCTAGGGACCTCAGGGCGAGGGCGGCGAAGTTGAGCAAGTAGGCCAGGAGGAGAAGCCAGGGGGTGCCGTAAAGGGGGGTGGGGGCGAGGAGGAGGATGAGCCCGATCCCTAGGAGGGTGCCGGGCATGAGGTAGTTGAGGTCCAGGGCCCCCCGCAAGGCCTTGAGGGTCCGGGGAAAGGGTTTGAGGAGGAGGGCGAGGCCGAGGAGGAGACCGGTGGCGAGGAGGGCGAGAAGGAGGGAGTGGAGAAGGCCCTGGCGGAAAAGGGGCTGGGCGAAAGCCTGGGCGAAGGCGGGGTCCAACGCGCCCGTGTAGGGGTTAAACAGGGCCTCCCGCAGGAGCCCAAGAAGGGAAAGCCCCAAGGACGCTAGGGCGTAGAGGGCGAAGAGGAGGCGGGACACTGGGTGGGGCCTATCCGGGAGGGCTGCCTGGGCCTCGAGGAGGGCCGGCCGGGAGAGGAGGAGGGCTGGCAGGGCCAGGAGCCCCAGCCAAAGCCCCAGGGCGGCCGCCTCGCCCAAGGGGTCTTGCGCCAGGGGGTTCGTGAGCCGGGCGTAGGCCAGGGTGGGGAGGGTGTAGACCCGCTCGGGAAGGCCTAGGACCGCTGGCACGCCGAAGTTCCCCAGGAGGGCCAGGTAGAGGGTGCCTCCGGCCACCAGCAGCGGGGGGAGGAGGGGGGGCAAAAAGGCGCGGAGCCGCCGTAGCCCCTGGACCCCGTGGACCCTGGCCGCCTGGAGCAGGGGGAGGGCGCCCTCCACCTGAGGCTTCAGGAGAAGATAGGCCAGGGGGGTGTAGTGAAGGGTCCAGGCCAGGAGGATCCCCGGCGCCCCATAGGCCTCGAGGCCTAACGTCTGTAGGGAGAACAACACGCCCATCCCGGTGACGAAAGGGGGCACGAGGTAGTTCAGCAGGAGCGGGATTTCCCAAAGGGGCCCCACCCCACCCCGCAGGGCGAGATAGGCGAGGACAAGGCCCAGCCCTAAGGCCAGGAGGCTTCCTCCCAAGGCCAGCGTTCCGGTGAGGAGCACCACGTCCAGGTCCCGGGGGGGAAGGAGGTGGGGGAGGCCCCGGGGGAGGAGGGCCAGGAGGGGCAGGGTGGGGAGGAACGCTAGGGCCGGGAGCGTCCAGGAGAAGAGGGGTCGGGGGAGGGTCATCTTCTCAGCCCGAAGAGGGCGTTAAACCTCTCCAGGGTCTTGGAATCGGCGAAGGTGGCCCGGACGCCCACCACCTTTTCCGGGGCCCCCTTG
Organism: Thermus sp. LT1-2-5; assembly: GCF_040363165.1. Classification (NCBI taxonomy): domain Bacteria; kingdom Thermotogati; phylum Deinococcota; class Deinococci; order Thermales; family Thermaceae; genus Thermus; species Thermus javaensis. Next base: position 61,375 of record NZ_BSRG01000007.1, read on the forward strand.
GGTTTAGGGCTTTGCGGCATGACGGGATAGTAGCCCCTTTCGGCGAAGAGGCGTTGGGCCTCGGGGGAGAGGAGGAAGCGCAGGAACTGCCCCGCCAGTTCGGGGTTGCGGCTCCAGGAGGGTAGGGCCACGGGGGTGGGGACCAGGATGGCCCCGTCCCGGGGATAGACCACGGCCAGGGGCGCTCCCTTGGCCACTTCCTGCCGCACGCCGAAATCGGTGGTGATGGCGATCCCGTACTCCCCCCGGGCTAGCTTCTGCTGGAGGACGGGGTTGGACTGCTCGATGCGCATCCCCTGGCGCTCCAGGCTTTCCAGAAAGCCGAACCCGAAGCGGGCCGCCAGGGTTCCCACCGTGGCCAAGGCGGCCCCGGAAAAGTTGGGGTCCGGCATGGCCAGGAGGCCCCGGTACTCGGGTTTGAGCAGATCGCGCCAGGAGGTGGGGGGCGTCTTGACCCTTTGCGTGTTCACCGCCAGGACGTTGTAGAGGAGGCGCACCTCGTAGTAGAGCCCCCCGCCCTGGGCGTATTGGACGGGGTAACCGGGGACCGTGGGGGGAATGCGGCGGAGGAGCCCCTTTTGGGCCAATTCCTTGAGAAATTCCTCGTTGGCGAACCAGAGCAGGTCGGCCTGGGGGTTCCCGGCCTCCAGCTCCGCCCGGATCTTGGCCACCACCTCCCCCGTGCCCGAACGGAAGACCTGGACCCGCACCCCGGGGCGTTGCGCCTGGAAGGCCTCCACCAGGGCGTTCACGTCCGCCAGGACCTCGGAGGTGTAAAGGGTAAGGGTTCCCTGGGCCAGGGCCGCGGCGCCCAGGACCAGGGAGGCGAGGAAGGCTCTCATGCCCCGGAGGCTAACGGGGATGTGTCAGGTAAGCGTCATGGCGACGGGGCTTCCCTAGCGGAGCCGCTCCCCCAGACGCACCAACCAAAGCCGGGAGGGACCCTCCCGCCCGGTGATGGCGAAGTCGTTGTCGTCCGCGATGGCCAGGGTTTGCCCGTCCTCCAGGAGGGCAAGCCCCTCCAGTTTGTCGGTGTCGAACTCCTTGAGGCGCCACGTTTCCAGAAGTAGCCGCCGCTCGGGAAGCCTTATGCCCAAGGCGGCGTAGTCCACCCCTGCCTTGTCCAGCTCTGGGCTTTCCCCGTCGGGCCGCTCCAGGAGGTTGGTGGCCTGGGCAAAGTCCACCAGGTAGACCCGAGCGCCCCCTTCCCCCCGTTCCAGGAGGAGGATGGTCTGGTCCCGGACGAAGGCGGCGGCGCTGTACTTCAGGTCCCGGGGGCGGTTGGGCTTGGGGTACTCCTTGGGGTCGGAGAAGGGGACCAGGTAGAGCCCTGTGACCTTGGCCCGCAGGGGCTCCGACACGTCCAGCCGCACCGCCCGGGCCACCAGGCTCCGGTCAAAGGCGGGGTCGGCGGTGGGGCCAATGGGGCTTTGTAGGATCAGCCAGGCGGTGGTGCCGTCCTGGGAGAGGGCCAGGTTTTCCAGGCCCCGGTTGGCCCGGCGCTGGCGCAGGATGGACGGCAAGATGTCCTGGACGGCGTAGCTCGCCGCGGGCCGGACTCCCCGTGGGGTGTAGCGGACCAGCACCCGGCCCGAGGGAACGGCGTAGAGGAGGGAGGGGGAGTTTTCCTCCACCATCCAAAAGCCCCCCGAGGGCGTCACCGCCACGTCTTCCACATCCACCCCATCTGGGTCGAGGGGCAGGCGGACCTGGCAACGGGAGTCCACGAAGGGCACGTCCTCCCCGGGGAGGTTGGGCAGGCCGGATAGGGGCGCACCCCTTGGGTTGCGCAGGGGAAGGGCGCGCTCAAGCCGGATCTCCTGGCCCTCCAGGCGGAAGAAGACCACGGTGGGGCTGAAGCGGGGGAGGGGGAAGAACTTGCCCCCCGGGCAGTCCCCGTTGGGCCCCCGATCGGTGACGCCCACGAACCGCCCGCCGCCCAGGTAGAAAAGGCCGGAGCCTAGGCCGGGGCGATCCGAAACGGGCCAGCCCTTCCTCGAGGCCGCCTCCACTTCCTCCTGGGAAAGATGGGGGTTAAGGACCTGGATGGGGGTGGGGGGGAGGGTGTAGACCCCCGTGACGCTGGTTCCTTGGGCCAGGGCCAACCCGGCAAGGAGGATCTGGGGTGCGAGCAACTTCCGCATACGAAGGGAGGCTACCCTCCTTGGGTCATGGGGTTGTCACGCTGGGGGCTTGCGAAGGATAAAGGGGCGGGCCCTGAGGCCCGCCCCGGTGGGATTGGATTGCGGCTTACCTGTTGCAGAAGGGCTTAAGCGCCTCCTCCACCCGCCGCTGCGCTTCCCGCGTGGCCTCGCGCACGTCCTTCCGCCCCAGGACCACCGCCTGCTCCGCCTCGGCGATGATGTCCTTCACCTGCTGGAGGTTGTAGACGGGAAGCTCAGCCCGGGCGTAGGCCAGCTGCTCCCGGGCGGTCTTGGCCTGGGGCCACTCTTGCAGGTATTTCTGCATGATGGGGAGGTTCCAGCTGGAGCGCCGGGCCGCCACGTACCCCGAGTCCAAGGACCACTGCGCCTGAAGCTCGGCGCTGGTCATGAACTTGACGAAGCGCAGGGTGGCCTCCTTCTTGGCCGGATCGGAGCCCTTGAACAGGTAGAAGTTGGCCCCTCCCGTGGGCGTGCCGTAGCGCACCAGCTTGGGCAGGAAGGCGGTACCGAAGGGGAAGCGGGCGTTGGTCCGGATGAAGCCCAGGGAGCCGGTGGAGTGGTAGATCATGGCCACCTTGCCAGCGGCGAAGTCCCCAGGGGTGGTGCCCCAGGCCACCAGGCCAGCGGGGCTCACCCCGTGCTTGCGGGCGAGGTCCGCCTTGAACTGCATGCCCTTGCGTACCGGCTCGGTGTCCACCAAGACCTTGCAGCCCTGGCCCGCAGGGTCGTAGAGGAGGCCCCCCGCTTGGATGGTCAGGGCCTCGAGGAGCCACGTGGACCGGTCCTCCGTGGGGATTGCCACCCCATAGCGGATCACCCGGCCTTGGGCATCCCGCTTGGTGAGCTTCTTGGCGTACTCCACCAGCTCATCCCAGGTGGCGGGGGGCTTTTCCGGGTCCAGCCCCGCCTCCCGGAAGGCTTCCTTGTTGTAGTACAGGATGGGCGTGGAGCGTTGGAAGGGAAGGCTGTAGACCTTTCCGTCCAGGGTGGAGTTCATCATGAAGGCGGGGAAGAAGTCCGCCACGGCCCGCTTGAGCTCGGGGTCCTTGGCGATGTAGGGGTCAAAGGGCTCGATGGCGTCCATGGCCAGGAGGGTGTAGAGCTGCTGGGAAAGGAGGATGGCGGTGTCGGGGGGGTTGCCCGCCCGGATGGCCGCCACCACCTTGGCCTGGTTCTCCTCGTAGTTGCCCCCGAAGACGGTGTTCACCTTGATGCCCGGGTTGCGTTGCTCAAATTCTCGGACGTAGCCCTCAATGAAGCGCGCCAGGGGCCCGGCCACGCCCACGGGGTAGTAGAAGGTGATCGTCACCGACTGCGCCCACGCTAGGCCTAGAACTGCCAACACACCTGCCAGTTTCCGCACCTTCATCACCTCCCTATCCCTTCAGCCCGCTTCGGGCGAAGGCTTCCACGAAGCTCCTTTGGAAAAGGAGGAAGCCCACCACCATGGGTAAGGCCACCAGCACGGCCCCAGCGGCGATGAGGCCCCACTCCATGCCGCTTTCCGCCGACCGGGCGAAGCTGGCGAAGCCCAAGGAGAGCACCCGCTTCTCGGGGCTTTGGATCACCACCAGGGGCCAGAGGAACTCGTTCCAGTGGTAGACGAGGCTCACCAGGGAAAAGGCGGCGAGCTGGGGCCGCACCAGGGGTAGGAGGACCCGCCAGAGCACCTGCCAGGGGGTGGCCCCGTCCACGTAGGCGGCCTCGAGGAGTTCTCTAGGAATTTGGAGAAACCCCTGCCGCAGGAGGAAGGCCCCCGTGGCCGAGGCCACGTAGGGGAGGGCCAGGGCGGTCAGGGTATCCGCCAGGTCTAGGCGCTGGATGAGGAGGAAGTTGGGCAGGATCAAGGCGGAGGGCGGCAGGAAGAGCTGGACCAAGACCAGGTAAAAGAGGCCGTTCTTCCCCCGGGCTTTGAGCTGGGCCAGGGCGAAGCCGGCGGTGGTCACGGTGAAGAGCTGGACCAAAAGGAGTCCTAGGGTGAAGGCCAGGGTGTTCAGGTAGAGCCGGGGGAAGTCCGCGGCCGCCCAGGCCATGCGGAAGTTTTCTAAGGTGAAGCGGCCTATCTCCCCGCGGTTGAGGTCTGCGGTGGGGGTAAAGGCGGCGAGGAGGGTGTAGCCGGCGATGAGGAGGTAAGGGAGGGCCAGGAGGAGGGCGGGGAGCTGGCTTAGCCTTTCCCAGGAGCGGCGGCCCACCCGGCGGATCCAGGCCGCCCCCGCCTTGGGAAAGGCCCTAGCCGTCATAGTGCACCCCCCGTTCCAGGCGGGGGAGGGCGGTGAGGGCTAGGAGGGTAAGGGCGGTGAGGAGCACCAGGGTTAAGGCTCCCGCCTGGGAGAAGTCGAAGTACTCAAAGCCCAGGGTGTAGATGTGGTAGAGGAGGTGGTCCGTGGCCCCCATGGGACCACCCTTGGTGAGGATAAAGATGTGGTCCACGTTGCGCAGGGCGCCCAGGGTGGCCATCACGCCCACGAAGAAGGTGGTGGGGGAGAGGAGGGGTAGGGTGACCCGGAGGAAGGCGGTGAAGCGTCCTGCCCCGTCCACCCGGGCCGCCTCGAGGAGCTCTTTGGGCAGAGCTTGGAGCCCCGCTAGATAGTAGAGCATGTAAAGCCCGGCGTCCTTCAGGACGCCCACCAGGACCACGCTTATGAAGGCGGTCAGGGGCTCCCCTAAGGGGTTTTGCAGGCCGGAAGCCTGGAGAACGCCCCTTAGGGGGCCAAGGGGGTTTAGAAGGTAAAGGAAGACGGCGGCGAAGGCCACCGTGGGGAGGATCACGGGGTGGAAGATGAGGAGCCGGGCTAGGAGGCGGAGGCGGCCGTTTCCCTCCACCGCCAGGGCCGTCAGAAGCCCCAGGATCACGGAAAGGGGCACGGTGAGGAGGGTGTACAGAAGGGTGATCCGAAGGGCGTTTAAGTTTTCCGGGCTAAGGAGCTTACCTAGGGAGGGAAGCCCCTCCCAGGCGGCCAGGACGAAAGGGAAGTAGGTGAAGGCGGCTAGGAAGAAGAGGGTAGGGGCGAGGAGGAGGTAGGGCCAGGGTTTCATCCCGGGGAAACGCTAACTGGCCCGTGTCAGGGAAGGGTCAGGAAGCGTTCCGAAGCCCCCTGGCTCCCTGCGGGGTTCGGCGGGGGTGTCGGCTTCCTTGCCTCGGGATTTAAGGGAAGATTGGTGGAGCGGCGGGTACGGGCTGGCTCTTCCCGGTAGCCACGAGGCTGTGGCGTTTGGGTGGGCGGGCCTTGGATTTAGCCCCCACCTGTTTGCCAGGACGCAACCCCCGGGGGGCGAAACCCCGGGGGGGTTGCTGCCAAACTCACTTCCGGATAAAGCCCGAAACCGCCTTCTGGGCCTCCTCGGGGGTCACGGCCACCTCGAAGGCCCGGTCCGCGGGGGACCGGGGGCCCGGGAGCTCTTGGTCTCCCAGGAGGATGCGGGAAGCCCGCACCGTGGCCCGGTGGGCCGCCTCATTGCCTAAGATCGCCCCCGCGGCCTTTAGGATGTCCTTGTTCCCGATGAGGGGTAAAGCGCCGAGGTAAGCTCCCACAAAGGCGTCCTCCAAGGCGTTGAGGAGCCGGAGGATGCCGAGCTGGTTTCGGGGGCCAAACTCTATAGGATAGCTAAAGTTGGGCTTCTCCACGGGCCGCGACCCCAGGGCTTGGATGGTTTCCCTTAGCGCCTTCACATGGGCCTCCTCTTGGGTCAAGGCCGCCTCCAGGTAATCCTTGACGAGGCCCTGGAAGCCGCCAAAGAGGCTCCGGGTGTAGGCGTCCGCCGCAAGGTACTCCGCGGTGAGGGCCAGTTGAAGGATGTCCAGGTCCGAGGGGCCCTTTTGGGCCAAAGCCCGGCTCACCAGGCTTTGGGCCACCCCCAAGGAAAGACCCGTGGCCGTGAGAACCTTCATGAACTGCCGACGCGCCAAGTTCCTTTCCATACTCCCTCCTTCCGGAGGCCCGTTGTCGGCCTCCTACCCTTCCTTACGGGAGGAGGAGGGGGGATGGATTTGCCCTTTGCGGCGCGCCTTGGCTCCGTACATCCGCTCGTCCGCTAGGGCGTAGAGGGCTTCTCCTTGGGCCTCTTCGGCCAGGGCCACCCCCACGCTCAAGGGGAGGCTTTCCAGATCCCGCAGGGCGCCTTCTAGGAGCTCGCGGGGGAGGATTAGGGCAAACTCGTCCCCGCCCAGGCGGAAAGCCTTTCCCCCACAAGCTTGGGCCACTTCTCCCAAGGTCTTGGCTACCCGCTTTAGAAGGGCGTCTCCGGCCAGGTGCCCCTCTCGGTCGTTGACCTCTTTAAGCCCATCTAGGTCCATGAGGATCAGAGCGTGCCCCGGTGGAAGGCCGCTTTCCAACTGGCGGCTAAAGGCCCGGCGATTGGCCAACCCTGTGAGCCAATCCGTGCGGGCTTGGCGGAGGAGCTCCTCCCGAAAGCCCGCCCCCCTCAAGGCGGAGAGGAGGTGGTCCAGGAAGAGAGCGGCTAGGCGGAGTTCCTCTGGCGCTTCTATCCCAGGATGTTCCAGTAACAGGTAGACAGGGCGCGGGGGCCCGGGAAAGTATCCCCCGTAGCCCTTCGCTCCTTGCGCCCGCACCAGGCCCCGATCCGGGAGCCCCCGGGCCTCCTCCAGGGGGAGCAGGCGCAGATGGGCCCCCGGGAAAACCCAAGGAACCCCCTCTGCCGCCTTCCCTAGGAGATCCTCCCAGGAGAGCTCGGCGAAGCCCGAGGTCACCTCGTGTAACAGAATGAGGCGGAGGAGCAGGGCTTCCCGACTCAGACCCGGTCCACGGGAACCTCCAGAAGGTCCGTCCATGCGTTTACCATGCGGAAGAGGCCCAAAGTGGCCACGGCCTCCTTTACCTCCGCCTCGGAAAGGCCCGCCGCCCGTAGCGGCGAGAGAAGGGCCGGGCTTTGCGGCTGGAGGGCGGCCTCGTGGGCAAAGCGAAGCAGGGCTGCCACTTTGGGCGGTAAGCCTTCGGGGACTTCCCCGCGTCCTAGGGCCTCGAGGATCGCCCCCTCCACCCCTTGGACCATGAGGGCGTGCAGGTGCACTTGGGCCGCATAGGGGGAACCCACCCTTTGGGAGATCACCACCCCCATCATCTCCTTGACGGTCCGGGGAAGGTGGCCCTGGAGAACCACGTGGCGGAACGCCTTCCACAGCGCCGTTTGCACCTCAGGAACCTCACGGGCCTCGGCGAAGATGTTGGGCACAAAGCCAAAGCCTAGCTCGGTGGCGATTTCGCGCTCCAACGGGTCCACGGCGCTCACCTCTTTTCTCATGCTAAGGGACCTGAGGCCGAGGCAAGCCCAGGATCTGGGTGGGGCTGAGGCTTCCTCCGGGAGGCTCCAGGGAAACGGCCAAAGCCTGAGCCTCGGGTGGGAGCTTCAGGACTTTTAGGGGAAGTCGGAAGGTGGAAAGGGGCATAGGATCCCTGTTTCCCAGACCCCACGCTTGGTAAACCCGCCCTGGTGGGGCCCCCTTCTGAAGGACCACTAAGGCCCGCCCGTCCTGGCGGACCACCACGTGCCCTACGCCCTGCCCTTCCGGGTTCACCAAGGCAAAAACCCGGGTGGTGGGCGCCCCTAGGCTCAGGGTCCAGAAGAGGCCGAAGTAGGCCCCGTAGCCCAGAACGAGGTAGACCAGGACCGCCGCCACCCGGGTCAAAAGGGGAAGGATTGGGCGCCGTGCCCGAAGGCGGCGGAGGACCCGGGCTTCTAAGCCTGGGGGCACAGGCTCCGGGGGAAGGCCCGAAGAAAGCTCCGAAGCCGCTTCCAGGAGGGCCTTGGCCTCAGGCCAAAGCTCGGGGTAGCGCTCGAGCGCCTTTTCCACCCGTTTTCGTTCTTCCGGGGAAAGGGCGCCCAAGGCGTAAAGGGGCAGAAGCTCCCGAACTTCCTCAGGGCTCACGCAGTACCTCCCTTAACTTCAAAAGGGCCCTTCTAGCCCAGGTTTTGAGCGTACCCAAGGGGAGTCCTAAAAGCTGTGCCGCTTCCTGGTGGGTGTAGCCTTGGTAGTAGAGCACCTCAATCACCTTCCGCTCTTCGGGGGTCAGGCCCCGCAACGCCCGCTCCAGGAGGCTTCGGTTCAGGTGCGTCTCCTCGTCCAGGGCGGCGCCCGGTAGGTCAAAAGCCTCCTCCTCTTCGGGATCCGGCTCCAAGGGTTTGGGCCGCGCCCTTAGGCGGCGTATCGCATCCACCGCTGCATGGTGTCCTAGGGTGAGGAGAAAAGCCCGGCCGCTTCCTCGTCTAGGGTCAAACTCCTTGGCTTTGTCCCAAACCCTGAGCATGGCCTCTTGCACCACATCCTCCGCCGCGGCGGTGTCCAAGCCCATCCTACGGGCTAGGGCCAAGAAGCTTCCCGCATACCGTTGGAAGAGGGTTCGGAAGGCTTCCTCATCCCCTCTGGCCACCAGGAGGAGAAGGGCTTCATCCGAAAGGGGGTCGGTGGCTTTTTCCCGGCCCATTCTCCTCTACTTTACCCTACGGGTTAGGCCCTTTCCCGGTTTCCCTCCATCGCAACCAGACTTGACCGTTATTCCCCATACAGCCCCAGGAACCTGAGGGCGGAGAGGGGATGGAAGGAGAAGGCCAATAAGGGAGGGTTCTCTATCCTCCACCGCCCGCCTCAAAAGCGCTCTTGGCTTCCCCTTCAGGAACAAGAGGTAGTCTGGCCCTTCCCCGGATGGCCTCGGCCCCTTCCAGGGGTGGGTAACCCGCATCGCAAAGAAGCCAAAAGCTACCCCAGGGCCTCCGCTTCGGGGAAAAGGGAGGGGAGGGCCTTGTGCTGGGCCTGCGGGTCCAGGCCGTGGAGGAGGGTGGTGTAGAGTCCCGGGGGTTTGGAAAGGCCCAGGTGGGGAAGGAGGCGAGGGCTGGTGTGGGCGAAGCCAGCCGCGCCGCGAAGGGGTCCACGCAACCAAGGGAAGCCAGGAGGACGAGGGTCAAGAGGCCCCACGAGGGGTACTGCCGGTTTTTGCCTCGAGGGTCGGGGACTTGGGCCAATGCCTCATGGGGCGATGTCTACTCCAAAGGGGGTATAGCAGCCAAGTCCGGGTGTTGGAAGGGGTGAGGATGGGGCTGGAGGATGGGTATTGGGCGAAGGAAAGACGAGGAGAGCGAGGGTGCGTGTGCGCTTGCAGCTCGGGGGCGATGGCTTCAAGATACGGGCTCTGCCCGTGACCGGGCTTCTTCTTTCCCTTCTCTCTCCTTCGCCGGGGGACAAGGCGATTTACTAGGCAAGCCCGTACCTTCTTGACAAGGCGTACACCCCACGCTATGATTAGTTTGAGTCGGGAAAAAAAGAAAGGCTTCCCAATCTTCAAGCTTGTTTGTCTCCCGGCTCAGTGGGAGGTGCCGTATGTGGAAGCGGTGGCTTGGTGTTTTGGCTCTTCTAGTATTGGCAACGGGTTCTTGGGCACAACAACGTCCCCTAGTGGTCGGAGTAAGCTGGGCTAATTTCCAGGAAGAGCGTTGGCGTCGGGATGAGGCTGCGATTAAAGAGCAGCTGGCTCGTATGGGTGCTCAATACGTGAGCACCGATGCGCAGAGCTCGGCGGAGAAGCAACTTAACGATGTGGACAGCCTTATTTCCCGGGGAGTGAACGCTCTCATCATCTTGGCTTGGGATAAAGACGCTATTCTCCCTGCGGTTCAGAAGGCTCGTGCAGCTGGGATTCCGGTGGTGGCGTACGACCGTCTCATTGCGGATCCTTACGCCTTCTATATCTCTTTTGACAATGTTGAAGTGGGCAGGCAACAAGCCCGGGCAGTGTACCAAGTGCGGCCCAGGGGGAATTATGTCTTCATCCTAGGCTCGCCTACAGACCCCAACGCCGACCTTCTGCACCAAGGACAGCTGGAAGTTCTGCAACCTGCTATCAGTAGAGGAGAGATTCGCGTGGTGGGCAAGCAGTACACGGAAGGTTGGCGTCCAGAAGTGGCCCAACGCAACATGGAGCAAATCCTGGCAGCTAACCGTAACCAGGTGGATGCGGTGGTTGCCTCCAACGACGGCACCGCGGGGGGTGTTATTGCTGCGTTGGCCTCCGTGGGGTTGGCGGGAAGGGTTCCGGTTTCTGGTCAGGATGGTGATTGGCCCGCATTGAACCGGGTAGCCCGGGGATTGCAAACGGTGAGCGTTTGGAAGGATGCCCGAGAGCTCGGGCGTCGGGCTGCTGAAATTGCCGTTCTCTTGGCCCGTGGGACCCGTCCTGAGCAGATACAGGGTGTGCAGAGGTTCCGGGTGCCTGGAGACCCTCGAGGAACCGTTGTGAATGCAGTGCTGCTCCGACCTATCCCCATTACCCGCGACAATCTCCATATTGTCCTCGAGGCTGGTTGGATTACCAAGGAAGCCCTCTGTCAAGGGGTGAGCGGGCCTCAGGCTCCCGCGGCTTGTCGCTAGCCCACGTGGGGCCCAGGGGAAATATCCCCTGGGCCCTTTTGGAGAAACGTCATGGAGATGATGCGTTCTTCAGCGAGAGGTTCCCGTCCAGAGATGGATATCTACTCCCAGAACCTTTTCCTCCTCCTTGTGCTGGGAATCCTCTGGGGTGCCTTCCACCTGATGACCTTAGGCCAACCCGGGAAGTTTCTGAGCCCCCAAAATCTCTGGAACCTTTCCGTGCAAACTGCGGTGGTGGCCATCCTAGTGGGAGGCATGGTCTTGGTCATTGTGGCTCGGCAGATTGACCTTAGCGTGGGGTCGCTTTTGGGATTTACCGGTATGACCATGGCCCTTTTGCAGGCAGTACCCCCTATCGGGCAAGCGTGGCCTTGGCCCCTGGCGCTTATGGTGGGCCTGGCATTGGGGACCGGGGCTGGTCTTCTGCAAGGCTACCTAATTGCTTATCTTGGGGCACCTTCGTTCATTGTAACCATGGCCGGGCTACTCGTTTTCCGCAACCTCGCTTACCTAATCGCCGAGGGTAGGACCATAGGCCCCCTCCAAGACGGGTTCCTCATCTTGGGCGGGGGGCTTCAAGGTTCCCTTGGGCCTTTTTGGTCCGGCATCGTAACCCTCTCCGCCTTGGCTTATACCCTCTGGGTAGTGTGGCGGGGACGGTGGCTTAGGCAACGCCATGGCCTCGCTGTCCGTCCTCTCTGGGTGGATGGTGTTGTGAGCATTTTCCTGGTGGCGGTCTACGCAGGTTTCCTCTGGGTGATGAACAGTTTCCCCCACCCCGTTACGGGCAAAGGCCGGGGAATTCCTGTGCCGGTGCTCCTCGCCCTTGGGGTTCTGGTTTTCCTTCATTGGCTGTCCCAGCGTACTCGTTTTGGGCGATATGTCTACGCCATTGGCGGCAACCCTGAAGCCGCCCTCTTGGCGGGGATTCCCGTGCGCCGTGTCCAGGTTTTGGTGTTCGGCTTGATGGGCTTTCTGGCCGCACTGGCTGGGGCGGTACAAGCTGCGCGGCTTGCGTTTGTTCCCACGGGCATGGGAACCCTTTTGGAACTCTACGTCATCGCGGCAGCGGTGGTGGGGGGTACCTCGCTAGCTGGGGGCAGTGGTACCATCCTTGGAGCTGCTTTGGGGGCACTGATTATGTCTAGCCTGCAAAACGGATTGGTCTTAATGGGCGTTCCCACGGAGTGGCAAAACCTGATCTTGGGCGTGGTTCTGGTAGCTGCAGCCGTGTGGAACGCTCGCTTTCACCGGAGGCGGGCATGAGCTTGCCTTTGCTCCGTGCAGAAAACATTTCCTTGCGTTTCGGTGGGCTGCAAGCTTTGGACCAAGTTTCCTTTGATCTTTACGAGGGCGAGGTCCATAGCTTGGTGGGGCATAACGGGGCGGGGAAGACCACCTTTATCCGGGTCCTCTCCGGGGTCTACGCCCCACAGGGGGGTAGGCTTCTCCTACGGGTAGGCCAGGGATTGGAAGAAGTGCGTTTTGCTTCACCTCGGGATGCTCAGCGCTTTGGAATCGAAACCATACACCAGAACCTGGCCTTGGCAGACAACTTGGATGCGGTGGCCAACGTCTTCTTGGGTCGGGAGCAGGTTCGTCGCCTTTCTCTGGATGAGGAAGCCATGGAATCCGAGGCCCGCAAGGTTGTGGAGCGGGTAGGGGCTAGGCTTCCTTCCCTTAGGGTTCCCGTGCACCGGCTATCAGGCGGGCAGCGTCAAGCGGTGGCCATCGCCCGGGCTCTGCTCTTCCGGGCTCGGGTGCTTATCATGGACGAACCCACAGCCGCTTTGGGTCCTGGGGAAACGGCTCGGGTGAAAGGGCTTATCCGCACCCTTCGGGACGAGGGATTGGGCATTATCCTAATCAGCCACGATCTCCACGATGTCTTTGACCTTAGTGACCGGATCACGGTGATGAAGGGAGGAAGAGTGGTGGGAACTGTACGGGCGCAGGAGAGCTCGCAGGAAGAGGTATTAGGGATGATTTTGGCGGGAGAGCTTAGGAGGTCGGCCGGGGTTTGACAAAATGCGAAACAGTATGCCCAATGCATACGAGGTCCCTAAAGGTGGAACGCGGCTACTTCGCCGCTGGCACAAGGCAAGGATCCTGGACTTGTTACGCAAAGAGCCCGGCCTCTCTCGGAGTGATCTGGCAAAGCAGTTAGAGCTTTCCCCTTCTGCTGTTACCGAGGCTGTGACCGAGCTTCTGGAAGAGGGGCTCATCTTGGAGCGGCCCCTTCCTCCCCAGGGCCAGGGCCGGCCCTCCATCGCCCTCGAGGTGGAGGGGGAAACGAACGTGGTGTTGGCCTGGGAAATAGATGTGGACCGCATGGCGGTAGCCCTTATGAGTCTGGGGGGCGCGGTGCGGGCCAAGACCCTTCTTCCTCCGGCGCCGAAGGACCCGGATGAGGCCATTAGCCTCTTAGCAGAAGCGACGAGACCCCTGATTTCCGAGAAGCGGGTACTGGGCGTGGGCGTCACGGTGCCGGGCCTTGTGGAGCCCGAAGAGGGGCACTTGACCCTGGCGCCCAACCTGGGCTGGCAGGACATGGCCCTAGGGGAGATGGTTCGAGAAACCATGGTGGACCTGGGGCTCCCCGAGGTCCCCCTGGTGGTGGAGAACGAAGCGAATGCGGCCGCCTACGGCCTTTACGCCTTGGGGGGATGGGAGGTGGACCACTGCGTGTACCTCAACCTAGGCGTGGGCGTGGGGGGTGGGGTGGTGGTGGACCGTAAGGTCTACCATGGGGCCCGCTTCCACGCCGGGGAGGTGGGCCACATTCCCCTGAACCCCGAAGGCCCTGCCTGTGGTTGTGGCAAACAGGGGTGCGCCGAGGTATATTTGAGCTTTCGCAGGTGGAAGGCCAGTCCCTCGGAGGCGCTCTTGTCCGAGATGGCGGAAAAGCTCGCCCACCTTTGTGCCATCGTGTTGAGCACGCTAGACCCAGCCCTTGTTGTTTTGGGAGGACCCTTGGCGGAGGCGACGGGGGAGGCGCTCCTTCTGGAAGTGCGGCTTAGGCTTCCTCGCTACGCCCTGCGGGTTCACAGCCCAGATCAGGTGGTGCTTTCCCCCTTCGGCCGGGAAGCCGCCCTTTTGGGAGCAGGCGCCTTGGCGGCTACCCACTTCATAGAGCAGATGGCTTTTGCGGAGGTGGTGTAAGTGTACGAACCGAAGCCGGAACACAAGTTTACCTTTGGCCTCTGGACAGTGGGCAACGTAGGCCGTGATCCTTTTGGGGATGCGGTTCGGGAGAGGTTGGACCCGGTATATGTGGTCCATAAATTGGCAGAACTAGGCGTATACGGGGTGAACCTTCATGACGAGGATCTGATCCCCAGGGGTACACCGCCTCGGGAACGCGACGAGATCGTGCGTCGCTTTAAGAAGGCCCTCGAGGAAACCGGCTTGCGGGTGCCCATGGTGACGGCTAACCTCTTTTCTGATCCCGCTTTCAAAGATGGCGCTTTGACAAGCCCAGACCCCTGGGTTAGGGCCTACGCCCTGCGCAAAAGCCTGGAAACCATGGACCTGGGGGCGGAGCTGGGGGCGGAGATCTACGTGGTGTGGCCGGGTAGGGAAGGGGCAGAGGTGGAGGCCACGGGCAAGAGCCGCCACGTCTGGGCGTGGGTGCGGGAAGCCCTCAACTACATGGCCGCCTACGCCGAGGACCAGGGCTACGGGTACCGCTTTGCCCTGGAGCCTAAACCGAACGAGCCCAGGGGCGATATCTACTTCGCTACCGTGGGCAGCATGTTGGCCTTCATCTACACCCTGGACCGTCCCGAACGCTTTGGCCTCAACCCAGAGTTCGCTCACGAAACCATGGCGGGGCTCAACTTCGTCCACGCCGTGGCCCAGGTTCTCGAGGCCGGCAAACTTTTCCACATCGACCTCAACGACCAGCGCATGAGTCGGTTTGACCAGGATCTGCGCTTTGGAGCGGAGAACCTAAAGGCCGCGTTCTTCTTGGTGGATCTTTTGGAGCAATCCGGCTACCAAGGGCCACGGCATTTTGACGCCCACGCCCTGAGGACGGAGGACGAGGAGGGGGTTTGGGCTTTTGCCAAGGGATGCATGCGCACGTACCTCATCCTGAAGGAGAAGGCCCGCGCCTTCCGCCAGGATCCCGAGGTCCAAGCGCTGCTTGCGGAGTATTACCGGAAGGACGAGAGGGCCTTGGCCTTCCTTGGCCCCTACAGCCGGGACAAAGCCGAGGCCCTGAAGCGCGCGGATCTTCCCTTAGAAGCCTTAAGGCGACGCGGGTACGCTTTGGAGCGGTTGGACCAGCTGGCGGTGGAGTACCTCTTGGGGGTTCGCGGATGAAAGTGGTTCTGGGGTTGGACCTGGGCACGAGCGGCCTCAAAGGGGTGGCTTTGGACCCCAGGGGCCAGAAGCTCGCTGAGGCCCGGGCTCCTTACCCACTGCACGTCCCAAGACCCGGGTGGACCGAGCAGGACCCCCATGACTGGGCCAGGGCTTTGCGGGAGGTTCTCCAGGCCCTCACCTCCCAGCTCCCCCAGGTGGAGGTGGTGGCCATTGGACTCTCGGGCCAGATGCACGGGGCTGTTTTCCTGGACCGTGCGGGCCAGCCCCTGCTCCCTGCCCCTCTGTGGAACGATCAACGCACCGCTGAGGAGGCCAAAAGGATAGAGGAGGTTATTCCGCGCCCCGAGCTCATCCGGCGCACGGGTAATCCAGCCATCACCGGGTTCCAGCTTCCAAAGATCCTTTGGTTGCGGCACCAACATCCCGACCTTTTCCGCCAGGTTTACAAGGTGCTGCTGCCTAAGGATTACCTGGGCTTCCTTCTGACCGGGAAACTGGCCACGGAGTACTCCGACGCCTCTGGGGTGGGAGCCATGGCCATCCGGGAAAAGGTCTGGGACGAAGACCTCCTCGGTGCCCTGGGTTTGTCCTCCGCCCTTTTCCCGGAGCTAGGGGAAAGCCACCGCGTGGTGGGTGGTCTGCGCCCAGAGTGGGCTTCGGCGGTGGGGTTAAAAGCCGGTACCCCGGTGGTGGCGGGGGCGGGAGATAACGCCGCTGCCGCTATCGGTCTGGGCGTTTCTCGGCACCGCCGGGGGGTTGGGAGCCTTTCCTTGGGTACCAGCGGGGTGATCTTCCTTCCCCTCGAGGAACCCGTGGCCGATCCCGAGGGCCGGATCCATCTGTTCTGCCATGCCGATGGCGCCTACCACCTCCTGGGAGTGACCCTGAGCGCCGCGGGGAGCTTGGAGTGGTTGCGCGGGCTCTTCCCGGAGGTTTCCTTAGAGACTCTTCTGAAAGAGGCGGAACAAGCGCCCCTAGGGGCTTTAGGGCTTTACTTTCTCCCGTTTTTGGCCGGGGAGCGGAGCCCCTATCTGGAGCCTAGGCTTCGGGGAGCTTTTCTGGGCCTTTCCCTGGCTCATGAACGTGGCCACCTGGTACGGGCTGTCTTGGAGGGGGTGGCTTTAAGCCTGGGAGTCGTTTACGAGGCCATGCGCTCTTTGGCCCAAGTGGAAATGTTTTTGGTCACAGGAGGCGGTTCGGCTTCGGATCTTTGGCTTGGCCTCTTGGGCGGGGTCTTACAGGTTCCCCTTTACCGGGTGGCGGGGGAAGAGGGAGCAGCGCGGGGGGCTGCCATTTTGGCCATGGTGGGAGGGGGGGTTTACCAAGACCTCGAGGCCGCCCTTAGGGCCACGCGGCTTACGGAGGTGGCGGCGCCCCCGGCGATCACGGGAGTCCGTCAGCTTCTCCCGGAATACGAGGCTTGGGTGGCCGCGCTTCTGGAACGTTACCGGAGGGTATAGGTGCTACACGAGCATTGGCAGAGGTTGCGCTCCTGGATGGAAACGCAGGGGTTTTCCCGCTTTTTTGTGGCTCGCCCCGAGAACTTTTCTTGGCTTACGGGGGGCAGCAACACCCTAGGGTGGGGGGAGGGGGTGGCCTATCTGGAGGTGGGGGAAAAGCTTGTCCTGCACACCACTCGAATAGAACACCCGCGCATGGTGGAGGAGGAGGTCCCTGGGCTTCCCGTGAAGGTACACCCATGGTACGCCTTTCCCCCACCGGAAAGCCCTAACGATTACGAGCACGATCTCACACCCCTGCGGCTTGTCCTTAGCCAGGAGGCGCAGGAGGCATTTCGCCGCCTGGGGCGGGAGGCGGCGGAGGCTGTTGGCGAGGTGGTGCGGGCCGCTAAGCCCACATGGAAGGAAGAGGAGCTAGCGGGAAGCTTGGCGGAGGCCCTGTGGGGATTGGGGATCCGTCCCCAGCTCCTGTTGGTGGCGGGGGAAGAGCGGCTCTTTCGGCACCGCCACCCCTTACCCAAGGACCGACCCTTGGGGCGGAGTTTCATGGCGGTGGTGTGCGCCGAGCGGGGCGGGTTGGTGGCCAACCTAACGCGGATGGCGAACCTGGGGGATGCCGAGGTGGAGGCTCGTTACAGGAAGGTCTTGGAGGTGGAGGCGGTGGCGTTGGCCTCTTCTAGACCCGGGGTTAGGTTGGGGGAGGTTTTCGCCGCTTTGCAAGCTGCGTATGCGCGGGTGGGTTTTCCTTCGGCTTGGGAGGAGCACCACCAGGGGGGAGTGGGGGGGTACCGTTCCCGGGAGGCCATCGCGGTTCCTAACCATCCTTTGGTTTTGGAGGAAGGGATGGCTCTTGCTTGGAACCCTAGCCTGCCTGGGGCCAAGGTGGAGGATACGTTCCTCCTCACCGGAGAAGGGCTTGTCAACCTTACCGAGGATTCCCGTTGGCCCCAGGTGTGGGTGGCAGAAAGGGCGAGGCCCGACCTTTGGAGGGGCGGATGGTAAGGGTTGGTTTGGTGGGTGCCGGATGGTGGTCCCGGGAAGTACACGCCCCTGCGTTTCACGGGGCCGGGGCCAGGATCCAGGGCGTTTACGCTCCCGGAAGCCTTCGGGCTCAGTCCTTGGCGGAGGCATATGGGGCCAAGGTCTATGAAGACTATGGAGTCTTCTTGCAGGATGTGGACGCCGTGGCTATCGCCACTCCGGACGCCACTCACGTCCCCCTGGCCCTCGAGGCGGTGCGGCAAGGCAAGCACCTGTTCTTGGAAAAGCCAGTGGCGGTGAACTTAGAGGAGGCCGAGACGCTTTTGCATGCGGTCCAGGCCCAGGGAGTGGTGGCCATGACCGCCCTTACTGCCCGGGCGGATTGGGCAGCGGAGAGCGCCCTCGCCTACCGCGAGCAGTTGGGGAACATTGTTGCCTTTCGGGGCGCCTTTTGGGCGGATTACTTGGCCGATCCCCAGGCACCCCTTCCTTGGCGGGCGACGTTGGCAGGTGGGGGTCCTGCGGGGGTGGTGGGGGATCTGGGGGCACATCTTTTTGATCTCGCGGCCTGGCTTTTGGGTGCCCCTATAGAGAGGGTCCGGGCCCAGGTGGCGACCGTATTTCCGGGGAGGGAGAACCCGGATTTGGCCGGGATTTTGGCCCAAGCGGGGGGTGCGTTGGGCGTCTTGGAGCTTTCGCGGGTTCACCCGGTGCGGCCGCAACGCCTTTATCTGGAACTGGAAGGGGAAAAGGGCGCCTTGCGGGTGGTACCTTCTCTAGCGGGAAGGGCAGATGAAGCGCAACTCTTCTGGGCCCCCAGGCCCGGAGCATGGGCGCCTCTTCCCCTTGAGCCTTCCCTGCTTCGGGGGAGAAACCCTGAGGAGCCTTGGGGGCTTTTTCACTTTCGAGAGCTAGTCCGCCGCTTTTTGCAGGCTGTGTCCCAGGGATCAACGGCTACCCCTTCCCTGCGCGACGGGGTGGTGGCCCAGGCGGTCATCCAGGCAGTTCTGGACAGCGCTCGAGGGGGATGCGAAAGGGAGGTAGTTTATGTTTGAGGGTAAAGTGGCGGTGATCACGGGGGCTAGCAGAGGCATAGGGCGGGCCATTGCCTTGGCCTTGGCACAACGGGGTGCCAAGGTAGTCCTGGCTGCCCGAGATCGGGGGCGCCTCGAGGCGGTGCGAAAAGAGGCGGAAACCCTGGGTGCGCAAGCCTTGGCGGTGGCGGGGGACTTGCGGAGGGAGGAAGCCGTTGAGGCACTGCGCCAGCAGACCCTCAACGCTTTCGGCACGGTGGACATCGTGGTGAACAACGCCGGGGTGGGTAAGCCCACATTCCGCACCCCCTTCACTCCAGCAGGTAATATCGCCCGGCCCCCAGGAGGCGCGCCGCGGTCTCGTGATGGGGAGCCAGGTTGAGGACGAACCACCTGCCCCCCAGCTCCACCAG
>NZ_BSRG01000008.1 GCF_040363165.1 Thermus sp. LT1-2-5
TGGTGGAGCTGGGGGGCAGGTGGTTCGTCCTCAACCTGGCTCCCCATCACGAGACCGCGGCGCGCCTCCTGGGGGCCGGGCGATATTACCTGCTGGAGTGAAGGGGGTGCGGAATGTGGGCTACCGCCACGGCGAAGACAAAGGCAAGGCCCACGCTCCAGGGGGCGAACACCGGGCTCACCCCGATGGCTTGCCCCACGAAGCGGGCCATGAGAAGGCCTAACGCCACGCCCAAAACCCCCCCGCCCACGCTGAGGACCACGGACTCGGCGAGGAATTGGGCCAGGATGTCCTGGGGCCGCGCTCCCAAGGCCTTGCGCACCCCGATCTCCCGGGTGCGCTCCGTGACGGAAACGAGCATGATGTTCATGATGCCGATCCCCCCCACCAGGAGGCTGATCCCCGCCACACCTCCCAAGAAGAGGGTCATGGCCAAGGTGGTCTGGTTCACGCTCTCCAGGGCGTCCTGCTGGTTGGTCACGGAGAAATCGTAGCTCTCCGGATCCCAAAGCCCATGGCGCTCCGCCAGGAACTGGGTGAGGCGGGTTTGGAGGTCCCTCAGGCGGTCGCGCTCGGCCCCCTGAAGGTAGATGGCGTTCACCTTGGGGCCTCCCGCCTCCGGGCGGGCAAGGCGTTGCAAATAGGTGGAAAGGGGCACATACACCTGGTAGTTGGTGCTCACGAACCCCTGATCCCCCTTGTCCGGCAACACCCCCACCACGGTGAAGGGTATGCCCTGGATGCGCAGGCGCTGGCCTAAGGGGTCTTCTCCCCCAAATAGGTCCTGGGCGATGCCGTAGCCGATCACCGCCACCCGGCGCCGCGCCTCCACGTCCTCCCAGGTGAAGAAGCTTCCCCGCTCGGGAGAAGCGTTCCGCACCTGGGCGAAATCCGGCCAGGTGCCCACCACCGTAGCCCTGAGGTTATTGGCCCCGAACTTGAGCTGGAAGTTGGCCTGGGCCACGGGGGCCACCCCTACCACCTCCCCGGCAAAAGCCTCCTGTATGGCGTAAGCGTCGGAAAGAGGCAAGGTGGCGGGGCCCCCAAAGCGCACCAACCCCCCGCCCGGCCCCCGCCCCCCTTGGGCGGGGCCCACGGTGAGGAGATTGGTGCCGAGGCCCTCCAATAGGGTGGAGATGCGCCGGGTGGTACCCTGGCCCACCATGGTGAGGGCCACCACCGCCGCCACGCCGATGACCACCCCGAGGGCGGTGAGGGCGGAGCGCAAGGGATTGGCGGCCATGGCCCTGAAGGCCACGCGGGCCACCTCCCAGGGGGAAAGCCCCACCCAGCCCCGAAGCGCCTTGCGGGACTGTGTCTCGCTCATCCTGCCCTCCTTTCGTCGGCCACAATCTCCCCATCCCGCACCCGGACAACCCTTTGGGTCTTCTCCGCCACCGTGGGCTCGTGGGTGACCAGGATGACCGTGGTGCCTTCCCGGTTGAGCTCCTGGAAAAGGG
Source organism: Thermus sp. LT1-2-5 (assembly GCF_040363165.1). Lineage (NCBI taxonomy): Bacteria > Thermotogati > Deinococcota > Deinococci > Thermales > Thermaceae > Thermus > Thermus javaensis. Next base: position 1,461 of record NZ_BSRG01000008.1, read on the forward strand.
CGAGGATCTCCTCCCCCGTCTTGGTGTCCAAAGCCCCCGTGGGCTCGTCGGCAAGAAGAAGGGGTGGCCTCAAGGCCAAGGCCCGGGCGATGGCCACCCGCTGCCTTTGGCCCCCGGAAAGCTGGTTGGGGAGGCTATGGGCCTTGTCCAAGAGGCCCACCCGCTCCAAGAGCTCTAGAGCCCTGCGCCGCCTTTCCCTCGGGGGGATGCCGGCGTAGGCCATGGGCACCTCCACGTTTTCCAAGGCGGTGAGGCGGGGCAGGAGGAAGAAAGCCTGGAAGACAAAGCCGACAAAGCGGTTCCTCAGGTAAGCCCGCTCGGTTTCCGAGAGGTCTTGGGTGGGCCTCCCCAAAAGGCGGTACTCCCCCTCCGTGGGCCGGTCCAGAAGGCCCAGGATGTGGAGAAGGGTGCTCTTGCCGCTGCCTGAAGGCCCCATGATGGCGAGCATCTCTCCCTCCCCCACCCCTAGGTCCACCCCCTTAAGGGCGGGGAAGGCCACCTCCCCCATGCGGTAGACCTTCTTCACCCCCTTGAGCTCTAGGAGCATCCTCACCTCCCGGGGCCCATCAGGGGCAGTGGGCCTGAGGGACCCCCTTGCCGCTGCGTACCAGAGCTACCTGGGCCTCTCCTAGGTAAAACCACCTGGTCGCCCTCCTTCAAGCCCTCCAGGACCGCCACCCGGGTGCTGTCCTCCAGGCCCAAGGTGACGTTTACCCTTTCCGTGGAGCCATCCTCCCGAAGGAGGGTGACGTAGGCCCGGCCCCTCACCCGCTCCACCGCCCGCTTGGGAATTACAAGCGCATCCTTGAGCTCCTGCACCAGGATCTCCCCATCGGCGCTCATCCCGGGGCGAAGGCGGGGGTCAAAGGGAAGGCTCACGGTGACCTTGAACACGGGAATGTTGTTCACCACCTCCCCTTGGGGGCTGACGGCCTCCACCCGGCCCCGGAAGGTTTCCCCGGGGAGCCCCTCGAGGCTCACCTCCACGGGAAGGCCTACCTTCACCTGGGCGATCTCCGTCTCGTCCACCTCCAGGACAAGGCGGTAGCGGGAAAGGTCCCCTAGGGTGAGGAGGGTGGCGGTGGGCCCCACCTGGGCCCCGGGACTTGCCGCCACGGAAAGGACCACCCCGCTAAAGGGGGCCCGCACCCGGGTCCTTTCCAGGTTAGCCTCGGCTTCCGCCAGGGCGAGGCGGGCCTGGGCCAAGGCGGCCTCCTGGGAGCGGAGGTCGGCCCGTAGCTGGGCCTCCCGCAGGGCCAAGGCTTCCCGCTGCGCCTTCAGGCTCGCCTCGGCGTTTTCCAGGGAGCGCTTGGCGTTTTCATAGGCGGTTTCCGCCTCCAAGAGGGCTTGGCGGCTCGCACCCCCCGCCTGGTAGAGGAGGCGGGTGGCCTCGAGGTTCCGCTGGGCGGTGGCCAGGCTGGCTTGGGCGTTGGCGTAGGCTACCTCCGCGCCCTTCAGGGAAGCCCGGAGGGAGGCGAGGGCGCTTTCCCCTTGGGCCTTGGCGTTGGCCAAAGCCGCCTCGGCCTTGGCCAGATCGGACCGCGCACTCTCCAAGGTCTGTTGGAAGGGGGTAGGGTCTAGCTCGGCCACAACCTGGCCCTTTTCCACCCGGGTGCCCTCCTCCACCACGGAGCGGAGCAGGCCTTGCACCTCGGGGCGGACCTCGAGGCTCTGCCAAGGGGCCAGGCTTCCCGAGCCGGAGACCGTCACCCGGATCTCTCCCCGGGCCACGGTGTAAACCTCAGGGGCCTCCACCGTCGGAACCGCCTTTTTGGGGCGGAGGAGGAAGTACCCCAAAACCCCCAAAACCACCGCCACCAAAAGGAAGAGCCAGCGCCTCATCGCCCCACCTCCTCCCCAAAGCCCACCAGGTCCCTACCCGCCGCCACGCTCAAGGCAGCCAAGGACCGCCAGTAGGCGTTCTGGGCCACCAAAAGGTCATGGCGGGCCTGGGCCAAGTTGGCCTCCTCCTGCTCCAGCTCCAACCGGCTTATGGTCCCCGCCTGGAAGGCGCGGCGGGCCACCTCAAAGGTCCGCTCTTGGTTGGCGAGGGCTTCCCGGGCAGTGAGAACCTGACTCCAAGCGGCCTGGGTCTGGGCATAGGCCGACTCCAGAGCGGAGAGAGCCTGCGCCCGGGCGTTATCCAAGGCTTTCTGAGCGTTGTCCCGGCTAGCCTTGGCCTTCTCCAGGGTGAGGCGAGGGGTGTAGTCGTTGTCGGCGAGGCGCACCTGGAGCTCGGCGAGCTCCAGGGCCTGCCGGGCCTGAACCAGGCTCACCAGCCGGGCCTCGAGCCCCTCCCGCAAGGCGCCCAGGTCCACCTCCAGGATCTTAGGCTCGGGCAAGGAGGTAAGCCTCGGCTCCCCCGGCAAGGAAGCTCCTAAGGCCGCCTCCAGGGCCTTGAGGAGGGCGGGCCGCTGGGCCTTGGCGTTTTGGAGGGCGATCTCCGCGCTCCTTAGGGCCGCCTCCGCCTTGGCCACGTCCAGGTCCGTGGCGTTGCCCGTTTGGCGCCGGGCCTGGGCCACCTGGAGGTTCCGCTCAGCCAAAACCCGGTTGACCTTTAGAACCTCGTCGTTGGACTGGGCCTCCAGGAGGGCAGTATAGGCGGAAAGAAGGGTCTGAAGGAGGCTAAGGCGGCTTGCCGCCACCTGGACCTCCGCCAAGGCCAAGGCTTGCCTGGCCTGGGTGAGGGGGAGGATGAGCGTGCTGGGATCGGCCTCCAGGGCCCTTAGCTCCACCTGAGCGCTTTCCCAGGCCAAAAGGGCGTTCTGGTAGGTAGGGTTTTGCCCCAGGGCCCGTTGCCAGGCCTCTTGAAAGCTTAGGCTCTGGGCCAAGGCTAAACTTCCCAGGAAAAATCCCGCCAGGATCCGCTTCATTCCGCACCTCCCACAAGGCTTTCTCCCATGGCGTCCAACAGAGCGTAATAGGCCTGGAGGAAGGCCGCCTTAGCCCCCTCGAGGGTGCGGCGGGCTTGAAGGAGGCCCACCTCCGCCTGCATAACCTCCAGAATGGTTCCCGTGCCCGCTTGCAGGCGCCCTTTGGCCACTTCCCAGGAGTTCTCCGCAGCCCTTAGGGCCTTGCTCGCCACCTCCACCTGAGCCTGGGCCTGCTGAAGGGCCTGGTGCTTGGCGCGAAGGTCCAGCTCCGCGGCCCGCTCGGCGCTCTTTAGGGCAAGCTGAGCCTGGGCCAAGGCCTTCTCCTTGAGGGAAAGCTGGGCGTCCTGTCCCGGGCTAAGGAGGGGTAGACTCGCCTGAACCTGGAAGGACACTCCTCCTGCTCCTTGGCCCAGGAAGGCGTACTGACCCCCGTAGCTGAGGGTCCCCGCCTTCAGGTTGAGCCCCAGGGTAAAGGCAGCGGCCCCCTCCTGGGCGGTGAGGCCTAAGGTCACCTCGGGGAAGAACCGGTCCCGCCGGGCCTGCGCCAAGGCCTCCTCCGCCTCCGCCACCGCAAGCCGCGCCTTAAGCACATCCGGCCGCCGATCTCTCCGGGCCAAAGCCGCCTCGAGGGCGGGCACCTCCGTGGGCAAGGGGAGCGGGACCAGCTCCACCTCCTGGCCCAAGGTGCCCCTTAGCCGAGCCTGGGCCAGGCTGAAGGCAAGCTCCGCCCTCAGGGCCTCCGCCTGGGCTTCCGCCAGGTTTCCCTCCGCCTCCAAGAGGTCCTGAAAAGTGGCCTGGCCCTTCTCCCGCTGGTCCCGCACCGCTTGAAGCTGGGCCTCCCGCCACGCCAGGCGCTTTTGCGCTAGCTCCCGGTCAAGGGCCGCCAGGTAGGCGTCCAGGTACTGGGTTAGGGCGGTCTGGAAAAGGGCGTTTTCCTGGGAAAGGAGGTCCGCAAGCGCCTGCCTATAAGCGATTTCCGCATTCCTGAGCGCCTCCTGACCCTGCCCCCAAGGCAGCGCTAGACTCCCCCCCAGACCCAGGGCCAGGCTCTCCTGCCCCAAGGGGCTTCGGCTATAGCTCCCCTGGGGAAAGAGGGTGGGGGCAAGCCCCTTCTGCGCGGCCTCCCAGCTGGCCTCGGCCTGAGCCCTTTGCAGGAGAAGGGCCTGGTAACCCGGGCTTTCCCGCACCCGAGCCCTCAGGTCCACCCCTTGGGCTAGGGCAGACAGGAGGATAAACACCATCCATACCCTGGGCTTCATGGCCTAAAGCTAGCCCCTTCCGGTTAGCCTTGGGTTAGGGGGAGGGCCAAGCGGGCCACGAGGCCAGAGGGGACGTTGGGCAGGAGCTCCAGCCTCCCCCCGTGGGCCTCCGCCACCTTCTTGGCCACGGATAGGCCAAGGCCTTCCCCGGGGGCCCTCGAGGCCCTAAAGAAGGGGCGGCCCGCCTCCCGCAGGGCCTCCTCCGGCATCCCCGGGCCCTGGTCCACGACGGACAAGAGGGCCTCCTGGCCCGCCACGGCCAAGGCCAGGCGCACCCCCTTCCCCTCCCCGTGCAGGAAGGCGTTTTGCAGGAGGTTCCTCAGGGCCTGGGCCAGGAGGAGGGCATCGCCCCGGAAGGGAAGGCTTTCCGGACCTTGGTAGGGCACGCCGAAGGCCTCCGCCTCCCTTCGGGCCAGCTCGGCCAGGTCCAGGTCCGCCCGCTCCACCCGCCCCTCCCGGGCCAGGAGCAAAAGGGCCTCCACCAGGCGCTTCATGCGGAGAAGCTCCTCCTTGGCGGCAGAAAGGGCCTCTTCCCGGGAAAGATACCCCTTCTCCGCCGCCTCCACCTGGGCCAAGGCCGCCGCCACCGGGGTCCTCAGCTCGTGGGCGGCGTCGCGGGTGAAGCGCCGCTCCCTCTCCCAAAAGGCCTCGAGGCGCTCCAGCATGTGGTTGAAAGCCTCGGCCAAAGCCCTAAGCTCCCCCCCACCCTCCGGGGGCACGCGCAGGGAGAGGTCCGTGGAGTCCGCCACCCTTCGCGCCACCTCCGTGAGGCGGGAAAGGGGCCTAAGGGCGGCTCCCGCCAGGCGCCCAGCGAGGAGGGCGAAGAGGAGGGTAAGCAGGCCCCCCACCCCAAACAGGGCCAGGCGGAAGCGGCTTAGGGCGAAGGCGGCCCCGGGGTCGTACCGGGCCACGCTTAAGGTGCCCCCCGGCACCTCCAGGACCAAGACCCGCCACCCCTCCCGCCAGTAGGCCCCCGGGGGAAGGTCGGCCAGCTCTGGGAAGTTGGCGCTTTGTTGCCTCACCTCCCCCTGCACCAAGCGGAAGGCGAACTCGCCCCTGGGGGGCCTTCGGCCCTCGGCCAGGGCCTCCACGTAAAAGAGGAGGGAGCGGTCCAGGTCCCCCTCTACCAGGCGCCGAAAGGCCACGTAGCTCAAGGCCCCCTGGAAGAGGAGGGCAAGCCCGATGGCCAGGGCGAGGAAAAGGGCCAGCCGGGTCCTAAGGCTCATCCCCAAGCCGATACCCCCCGGGCACGGTGCGCACCACCTGGGGATAGAGCTTCTGCTGCAGGTAGTGCACGTACACCTTCACCGCCCCCACCTTCTCCCCGTCCCCGAAGACCTTCTCCGCCACCTCCTCCGGGGCGAAGACCCGCTCCGGGTGGAGGAGGAAAAGCTCCAAGAGGGCAAACTCCTTGAGGGAGAGGTCCACCCGCCTGCCCCCCACGTAGACCGCCCGCGCCGCCAGGTCCACCTCTAAAGCCCCCAGGCGCACCCGGCTTTCCTTCACCTCCGAGGCCCGGCGCAGGAGGGCCCGCACCCGGGCCAAAAGCTCCTCCAGGTGAAAGGGCTTCACCAGGTAGTCGTCCCCGCCCAGGTCCAGGCCCAAGACGCGGTCTTCCAGGGCGTCCCGGGCCGTGAGGAAGAGGATGGGCCCCTTGTAACCCGCCTCCCGCGCCTCCTGGGCGAAGCGGAAGCCCCCGTCGGGGTCCTCGGGGAGGCGGACGTCCAGGACCAGGAGGTCGGGCTCCAGCTCCAAGAAGGCCTCCCGGGCCGCCTCGAGGCCCTCCACCCAGCGCACCCCGTACCCCTGGGCGGCCAAGGCCCCCGCCACCGCCCGGCCCAGGCGGGGCTCGTCCTCCAAGAGGAGCACCTGCACGCCCTCAGTATGCGCCAGGCGGGTTAGCCGGGGGTTATGGCCCCTTAACGCCCGCCTAACCGCCCTCCCCTACCCTTTGGGGCGTGGGCCGGCACGGGGCCAGATGGGAAGGCGTTCTGGAAAGCTTCCTGGAGGTAGAGGTGGAAGCCCCCTGGGGCCGGGGGCCAAAGGCCCTCAGGGCCGCCCTCGAGGAGGTGCGCCGCCTGGAAGGCGTGTTCAGCCGCCACCGGGAAAGCGAGCTCACCCGCCTGGTGCGCCAAGGCGGGGGAAGGCCGGGCCCGGAGCTTAAGGAGATGCTCCGCTTGGCCCTATCCCTCCAAGAGGCCACGGGCGGAGCCTTCCACCCCGCCCCCCGCCACGGGGGCGAGGCCCTCCGCTTCCTGGGGGAGGAGGTGGAGGTCCTCGCCCCCCTGGACCTGGACGGCCTGGCCAAGGGCTACATCGCCGACAAGGCGGTGGAGGCCGCCCTAAGGGCGGGGGCCCGCGCCGCCTTGGTGAACCTGGGCGGGGACCTGGCCCGGCAAGGTCCGGGGGAGGCGGAGGTCCTGGTGGAAGACCCCTTGGGCCCCGATAACGCCCCCCCCGCCTTCCGCCTCCTCCTGGCCCAAGGCGGGGTGGCCACCAGCGGCGTGCGCCACAAGGGCGCCCACCTCCTGGACCCGAGAACCCTCACGCCCGCTTCCGGGCTCCAGGCCACGGTCCTGGCCCCTTCCGCCTGCCTGGCGGACGGCCTCGCCAAGGCCCTTTTCGTCCTGGGACACGAGGCCTTTCCGGTCCTCGCCCGCTTTCGGGCCCAGGGGGTGCTCTTCACCCCGGAAGGCCCCGTGCCCGGCCCATAGGGAGGAAAGGATGCTCAAGCGCTATTACAGCCGGAGGAGCTTTTTCAGGCGGGTTTTAGGCGGGGTTTTGGCCCTGGGCCTGGTCCGGGCCCAGGGCAAGCCCTGGCCCGAGGGGATGGAGCTTCGCGTGAGCTTCGCCTACGAGGGGGGCGGCTTCCGCTACCGCGCCCCCTACGTGGCGGTGTACGTGGAGGACGAGCGGGGCAACCTGGTGCGCACCCTGGGCCTCTTCCTCATGCCGGGGAAGGGGGAGCGGTGGTGGAACGAGCTCAGGCGCTACTTCGCCCTGGGGGACCTGGCCCGCATGCGGGCCCTTTCCGGCCCCACCCGGCCCCCGGGCCGCTACACCCTAGCCTGGGACGGCAAGGACGAAGGAGGCCGCCCTGTGGCCCAGGGAAGCTACCACGTCTGCGTGGAGTACGCTCGGGAACATGGGCCCTACGAGCTTTTCCGCCAGAAGGTGGAACTCGGCGAGAAGCCCTTCCAAAAGACCTACACCCTGAAGGGGGAGCTACAGGAGGTGCGCCTTGACTACGGTCGGAAGGCCTAGGAGCGGGACGAGCTCCTGGCGGGCCAAGCTTTACGCCTGGGCCCGGACCCTGCACCTTTACCTTTCCCTCTTGGCCTTCCTCTCCATTCTCTTTTTCGCCGCTACCGGCCTCACCCTGAACCACCCCGAGTGGTTCGGGGAAGGAAGGGTGCGGAAGCTTTCCGGCACCCTCCCCCACGCCCCTTACCTGGAGGGGGAAAGCGTGGACTGGCTCGCCCTGGCGGAGGACCTGAGGGCCTTGGGCCTCAGGGGGCGGGTGGCGGACCGGGGGCAAAGCGGCAGCCAAGCCTGGCTTTCCTTCCGCGCCCCCGGCTACGGGGCCGACGCCCAGGTGGACCTCACGACGGGAGCCTACACCCTAAGCCTCACGGAAGCGGGCCTGGTGGCGGCCCTGAACGACCTGCACAAGGGCCGGGACACCCCTTCGGGGTGGCGGTGGGTCCTGGACCTCTCCGCCCTCTTCCTGGCGGCGGTGAGCCTCACGGGGCTTCTCCTGAGCCTCCTTTTCCGCAAAACGCGCAAGGCGGCCCTCTTCACCCTCCTTTTGGGCCTCCTCCTCTTTGGGGGCCTGGCCCTTTGGGCCGCTTTATAGCTCGTCCAGGGCCTCCCTGGGCGCGCGCCGGGCGCCCAGGTAGCCCCCTTCCTTCAGGATGAGGGGGAAGAGGGCCTCCAGGGGACCCTCCAGGGCCAGGAGGTTCTCCCCGCGGAAGGCCTTGAGCCCCTCGGGGACGGGGCCCTCGAGGCCATAGGGGAAAAGGGCCAAGGCCCCTTCCCCCGGAGCCCCCTCCCCTTGGTCCAGGTAGAGGGCCACGGGCTCCAAAAAGCCGAGAAGGCGGGTGCGGTTGGCCTCGCGCCGGAAGGCCTGGAGGGCCTTGGGGCTTTCCGCCCCCTGCCAGAGGAGGAGGTCCGCCTCCGCGGCCAACCCCACCAGGCTGTACACGGCCAAAAACCCCTCCCGCCCCTGCCAGCGGGCGAGGAGGTGGGCGAAGTCCTCCTTCAGGTGCTCCTGCTGCTCCGCCTCCAGGCGGCGGAACTCGGGGAGGAGACGGAAGAGGGCGAAGCTGTGGACCATCTAGCCCACCCCCAAGAAGCGGGCCAGGTCCTCCTCGGAAAGGTACTTCCCCACGTAGAAGGGCCCAAACTCGCCGTAGCGGGCGGACACCTCGTCAAAGCGCATCTCGTAGACGATCTTCTTGAACTGGATGGGGTCCTCGCTGAAGAGGTCCACGCCCCACTCCCAGTCGTCCAGGCCCTGGGCCCCGCTGATGACCTGCATCACCTTCCCCTGGTACTTCCTTCCCGTTTCCCCGTGGGCCTTCATGAGAAGGGCCCTTTCCTGGGCGGGGAGCAGGTACCAGTTGTCCTGCCCCTGGCGGCGCTTGTTCATGGGGTAGAAGCAGACGTAGCCCCCCTTGGGCACCCGGGGGGTGAGGCGGGGCTTGACGTAAGGGGCCTCGGGGTCCAGGGGACCGGTCTGGCTTCCGAGCTCCACCACGGAGTAAAATCCGTAGGCGGGGCGAAGGAAGCGGGCGAAGCGGCTTTTGTTGAGGCGCGCCTCCACGGCCAAAAGGGCGTCCAGGCTTTCCCGCAGGTGCAGGAAGAGGAGGTCCGCCTTCTGGGTCACCACCTGGTAAACGCCGAAGGAGCCCTCCCCCCTGGCCTCCGCCTCCCGCCATTCGGCCAGGATGACCCGTAGCTCCTCCCAGGCGGCGCGCCGCTCCTCCTCAGGCGCGCCCAGCCAGGCCCCATAGTCCAGGTGGCGGAAATCGTGGAGGACGTGCCAGCCCTCGAGGGTAAAGGTGGGCTCGGGTACGTGCCTTTCCATGCTTCTCACTATACCCTTGGGGTATAGTCCCTTACATGGGTTTGGTGCAGATCGCCCTGGTCCTTTTGGTGATAGGCGTCCTGGGCCGCTTGGGAGGACGGCTTTTCGCCGCCTTAGCCCAGGCGGTGCCCGGAAGCCGGGACGACGCCTTTTTCCGCCTCTTGGGCTTCCTCTGGTGGGGGTTCTTGACCCTAGCGGGGGCTTCCTACCTGGTCCACACCCTGGGCCTTCCCCACGAGCCCTTCCGCACCTGGGGAGAAGGCTTGGTGCGTTGGGCTGGAGCCCAGGGGATAGCGGCCCTGGGCGCCTTAGCCCTCACCTACCTGGGCTACCGCCTCACCCCCCTCCTCCTGGGCCGACTCCCCGTGCCGGAAACGGGGGAGCTCACCCGGGAGGCGGTGCGGCGCAAGACCCTCCGGGCCGTGGCGGAATCCGCCCTGAGGGTGGTGATCCTGGTCGTTGGCGGGCTCCTCTTCCTCTCCAACTTGGGCCTTAACGTGACGGCCCTCCTGGCGGGGGCCGGGGTGGCGGGGCTCGCCGTGAGCTTCGCGGCGCAAAACCTCATTCGCGACTTCATCAACGGCTTTTTCATCCTCCTGGAGGACCAGTACGGGGTGGGGGATATCGTCCAGATCGGGAACGTGGGGGGGCAGGTGGAGCGCTTCACCCTGAGGGTCACGGTGCTAAGGGACCTCGAGGGCCGGGTCCACTTCTTCCCCAACTCCGAGGTGCGCCAGGTCACCGTCCTCACCCAGGAGTGGAGCCGGGCGGTGGTGGACGTGGGCGTGGCCTACAAGGAGGACATCGACCGGGTCCTGGAGGTCTTCCGGGATGAGGTGGAGCGCTTCCACCAAGACCTCGAGTGGCGGGACCGCTTTACCGAGCCCCCCGAGGTCTTAGGGGTGCAGGCCCTGGGGGACTCCTCCGTGGTGATCCGGGTCCTCTTCAACACCAAACCCGCCCAGCAGTGGGCGGTGGCCCGGGAGTTCCGCCGCCGGATCAAAAAGCGTCTGGACCAGGAGGGCATAGAGATCCCCTTCCCCCACCAAAAGCTTTACTTCGGAGAGCCCTTGCGGCTGGAAAGGGTGTAGGCTAAAGAGGATGCCGGGAGTGTACCAGGAGATCCTAAAGGCGCTCCAACCCCACTTGGGCCCTAGGGCCGAGGTGGTGCTGGACGAAGGCCTTAAGCGCCTGGGCAAGCGCCCGAACGAGCTCACCCCCAAGGATGGGGAGTTCCTCCTCAAAGGCTTGGTCTTCCGCGAGCTTCAGGCCCGGCTGCCTGCGGAACAAGCCCGGCGGGTGGTGGAGGAAACTTTAGAAAATATACAGGAAGCTCCCTTGGCCCTAGAGGACTTGGAGCGGGGCCTCAAGCGCTTCGGCCTTTACGTGGACTGGCCGGAGGTGGCCCGGCTCCGGGCGCTGATGAGCCGCCTCCGCCAAAACCCCGACCCCACCCTCCTCGCCGAGGCCAAGGCCCTTCTGGAGGCCCTAGAGGAGAAGCGGGAGGAGGCGCTTTTGCGCCAGGCCAAGGACCTAGCCCACCTGGAGGAAAGCCTAGAACGGGTGCGCCACCTGGGCGGTCCCAAGGTACGCCGTTTGGAAAGCCTCCTGGATACTATCCGTCAGGCTCACGGAGAAGGGCTTTTAGCCCAAGCGGAGGTGGAACGAGCGAGGGCGCTGGCCCTGGAGCTCCGCAAGTTCCTAGAGTCCAGCGCCGTGCGCGCCCCCACCTTGCCCGAGATGGTGTTCGAAACCCAAGAAGCCCCGCCCGAAGCTCCCAAGCACCCCACGGACGTCTTTCTCACCGTGGAGGAGGCGAGCGAGCTGGAAGGGGAACTGGTGATCGACCTGGGCCCCTTGTCCGAGGAGGCAAGCCAGCGCATCCAAGCCTTGGAGGTGGAAGAAGAGCGGCGCAGGCTGGAAAACCTCCTCGCCCGCCACGCCCACCTCCTGGAAAGGACCACGGTGAGCCCTCTCTTGGCCGAGGTCCAGGCCCTCTTGGAAGCGGGAACACCCGCTGGGGAAAGGCTGAAGGCCCTTGAAGAGGCCTTGGCCGAGGCGGAGAAAAACCTCAAGGCGGAAAAGCGGGCCCGCCTTATCCAGCTGGAGGAGGCCCTCCGGACCCTTCCCCTCCCCGAGGCGGCCAAGGCGCCTTTGGAAAACGCCTTGCGCTTGGCGGAGGAAACCCTCGAGGAGGGGGGCTATCCAGACCTCTCCCCCCTGGAAGAGGGCCTAAGACGCCTAGAGGAAGAGGCCAAGCGAAGAAAGGAGGAGGAGGCCCGCCTAGAAGAGGAACGGAAAGCCCTTCTGGCAGAGCTTTCCACCAAAGGGGAGGCCTTCACCCCCTTGGCCGAAGCGCTTAAAGCGCTCCCTAAGGAGCGCTTAGCGGAGGCCCTCCCCGAGCTCCGAGCCCGTTACGCCGAGCTCCTTAAGGCCAAGGGGGAAGAGGAAGCTCTCAAGGCCAAGCTGGAGGAGACCAAACAGGCCCTCCTCACCCTCAAGCCGGAGGCGGAGGCCCTGGGTCTTGCGGAGGAGGCGCAAAGGGCAGAAGAGGCGCTAGCCCGGGGAGAGCTTCCCGACCTCGAGGCCCTCCGCCAAAAGATGGCCCAGGCCAAGGCGGAAGCCCGGGAAAGGGCCTTGGCGGAGCTTTCCCGGCTCCAGGTGCTGGCGGAACGCTTCGTGGGCTTCGGCGGCGAGGCGGTTCTAAAGGCCATAGAGGAGGAAAAGCGCAAACCCTTCCCCGACCCCACCCCCACCGCCCGGGCCCTGCAGGCCCTGAAGCGCAAGCTGGAGGCCAAGCGGGAAGAGCTCACCACCCGCCTCACCGCCTTCTTCCAAACGGAGGCGCGCCTTAGCGGCTTGGAAAGCGAAACCCGGCGCCGCCTAAAACCCCTCCTCGCCTTCTTGCAAAGCGCCAGGGAAAGGCTTCCCCTCCTGGGCCCCAAGGGGCTTTTACAGGTGGAAAGGACCCTGAGCGAAGCGGAGGGCCTCCTAAGGGAGCTGGAGCGGGAGAAGGAGGCGGCCCAGGCGGTGCTCAAGGAGATCGGGCGGGAGGACCTCGAGGCCCTCCTCGGGGCCTTGGCCCCCGGGGAAGACCCCTTGGCCCGGCTCCGCCTGCCCGGGGTGGAGGCCTTGGGCTTCCTGGAAGACCCCCTGCCCCTCCCCAAGGAAGCCCTTTTAGCCCTAAAGGAGGCCCTGGACCGCTTGGACCAAAGCCTGGGGCAAAAGCGGGGGCCCGCAGCCGTGCTCTTCGGGGAAAAGGCCCTGGTGTTGGCCCCCAAGGAAGGGCGAAGCCTGGTGGCCCTCCTGGAACGGCCAAGCCTTTCCGCCTTCCTCCTGGAGCTTTCCGCCTAAGGGGGTGCTAGACTAAAAATAGTGGTCCGCGCGCCCGCCCTTTGGGAAAAGCTGGAGCCTCACCTAGAATACCTCCCCCCGGAGGACCGGGAGAAGGTGAAGGAGGCTTACCTCTTCGCCGAGGAAGCCCACCGGGGGCAGGTGCGCAAAAGCGGGGAGCCCTACATCACCCACCCGGTGGCGGTGGCGGAGATCCTCGCTTCCTTGCGCATGGACGCCGACACCGTGGCGGCGGGGCTCCTGCACGACACCCTGGAGGACTGCGGCGTGGCCCCCGAGGAGCTGGAAAGGCGCTTCGGCCCGGCGGTGCGCCGCATCGTGGAGGGGGAGACCAAGGTCAGCAAGCTCTACAAGCTGGCCAACCTCGAGGGGGAGGAGAAGCGGGCCGAGGACCTCCGCCAAATGTTCATCGCCATGGCGGAGGACGTGCGCATCATCATCGTGAAGCTGGCGGACCGCCTGCACAACCTGCGCACCCTGGAGTTCATGCCCCCCGAGAAGCAGAAGCGCATCGCGCAGGAAACCCTGGAGATCTACGCCCCCCTGGCCCACCGCCTGGGGATAGGGCAGCTGAAGTGGGAGCTGGAGGACCTCTCCTTCCGCTACCTTCACCCCGAGGCCTACCAGGCCCTCCTCTCCCGCATCCAGGAAACCCAGGAGGCCCGGGAGCGCCTGGTGAAAAAAGCCATGGCTGCCCTCGAGGAGGCCCTAAGGCGGGATGAGCTCCTCCAGGCCCAGCTCCAGGGCTTCGAGGTCACGGGCCGGCCCAAGCACCTCTACTCCATCTGGAAGAAGATGGAGCGGGAGAAAAAGGCCCTGGAGCAGATCTACGACCTCCTGGCGGTGCGGGTCATCCTGGACCCCAAGCCAAGCCCCACCGAGGAGGGCCGGGCCCTGCGGGAAAAGCAAGTCTGCTACCACGTCCTGGGCCTGGTCCACGCCCTTTGGCAGCCCATTCCCGGCCGGGTCAAGGACTACATCGCCGTGCCCAAGCCAAACGGCTACCAAAGCCTCCACACCACGGTCATCGCCCTGGAAGGCCTCCCCTTGGAGGTGCAGATCCGCACCCGGGAGATGCACCGCATCGCCGAGTACGGCATCGCCGCCCACTGGCTTTACAAGGAGGGCCTCACCGACCCCGAGGAGATCAAGCGCCGGATTTCCTGGCTCAAGAGCATACAGGAGTGGCAGCAGGAGTTTTCCAGCTCCCGGGAGTTCGTGGAGGCGGTGACCCGGGACCTTTTGGGAGGGCGGGTCTTCGTCTTCACCCCCAAGGGGCGGATCATCAACCTGCCCAAGGGGGCCACCCCCGTGGACTTCGCCTACCACATCCACACGGAGGTGGGGCACCACATGGTGGGGGCCAAGGTGAACGGGCGCATCGTCCCCCTCTCCTACGAGCTGCAAAACGGGGAGATCGTGGAGATCCTCACCGCCAAAAACGCCCACCCCTCCAAGGGCTGGCTGGAGTTCGCCAAGACCCGGAGCGCCAAGAGCAAGATCCGGCAGTACTTCCGCGCCCAGGAACGCCAGGAAACCCTGGAAAGGGGCCAAGGCCTCCTGGAGCGCTACCTGAAGCGCAAAGGGCTCCCCAAGCCCACGGACAGCCAGCTTGAGGAGGTGGCCAAGCACCTGGGCCTCCCCCCTTCCCCCGAGGAGCTCTACCTGGCCCTGGCCTTAAACCGCCTCACCCCCAAGCAGGTGGCGGAAAAGCTCTACCCAAAGGCCCTCCTCAAGCCGGAAAAGCCTAAGCCCGCCCCCAAGAACGAGTGGGGCATCCGCCTGGAGCAAGACCTCCAGGCCCCCATCCGCCTCGCCTCCTGCTGCGAGCCTATGAAGGGGGACGCCATCCTGGGCTTTGTCACCCGGGGCCGAGGGGTCACGGTCCATCGGGCGGACTGCCCCAACCTGCGGCGCATCCTCCAGGGGCCGGAGGCGGACCGGGTGATCGGGGCCTACTGGGAAGGCGTGGGGGGGAAGGTGGCCACCCTCGAGGTCCTGGCCCAGGACCGGACCGGCCTCCTGAGGGACGTGATGCAGGTGGTGGCGGAGGCGGGAAAAAGCGCCCTGGGCTCGGAAACCCGCATCCTGGGCCCCATGGCCCGCATACGGCTTCGCCTCACCGTGCAGGACGGGGAAAGGGAGGCTCTCCTGGAAGCTCTCCGGGGGGTGAAGAGCGTGCAGGAGGTGCGCTGGGTCTAAAGGGGCCGCACCCACACCTCCCGGGTCCGCGGCCCGTCAAACTCCGCCAGGAAGACCTGTTGCCAGCGGCCCAGCTTCAGCCTGCCCCCCTCGGCGAAGAGGAGGAGGTGGACCCCGGTGAGGAGGGTTTTCAGGTGGGCGTGGGTGTTGCCCTCGGCATGGCGGTCCTTGGGGTGGAAGCGGGGGGCGAGCTCCTCCAGGCGGGCCAGGAGATCGCGGGCCACGTCGGGGTCCGCCCCTTCCTGCACCAAAAGGCCGCAGGTGGTGTGGGGCACGAAGAGGTATACGAGGCCCGTATGCCCTTCCAGGGCCGCCTCCACCATCCGGGTAATGTTCACCAGGCCCTCTTCCGGCGTGCGCACGGTAAGCCTTCGCATACGGCCAGGATACCTAGCCCAGGCGCGTGACCCGCAGGACAAAGCCCTTTTGTAGGGTGAAGGTGCGGTCCAACCCGCCGAACTCCGCCTCGGCCCAAGCCCTAAGCCTCGGCATCACCTTGGCGTGCACCGCCTCGGGCACGGCCTGGGTGAAGGAATAGAGGCGCTCCTCCAGGGCCTCCAAGGCCTCCCGCACCGTGCGCTCCTCCCGCCACGCCACCACTGGGCGGGCTTTGGGCCTAAGGCCAAGCCGCTTTAGGGCCTCCTCCACCTGGGCGAGGCGCCTTTGGTGCAGGCCCCTTTCCACCCGCACGCCTTCTTCCGCCACCAAGGCCCGCCAACGCTCCTGCAGGGCGCACTCCTCCGCCGCATCCACCTGGTCCCACCCCTCCAGGAGCGCCCCTCCGGGCTTGAGCACCCTTAGGGCCTCGGCCAAGGCCTTAGGCCAGTCGGGAAGGAGGTGCCAAAGGTGAACCACAATGACCCCGTGGACGCTCTCCTCGGGCAGGGGGATGGCCCGGGCGTCCGCCTGCAAAAGCCGCACCTTGCGCATGACCCCCGCCGCCTTCTGGCGGAAGACCTCCAGCATGGCGGGGTTCACGTCCAAGGCGATGTAGGGAAAGCCCCGGGCGATGAGGGGCAGGGCGATGCGCCCCGTGCCCACCCCGAGCTCCAGCAAAATAGGCTCCTCCCCCCGGCCAGAAACCGCATTGGCGATGGCGGTGGCGATGCGGCCCGCCACCTCGGGCGGGTAAGCCCGGAGGCGGTCATAGGCGTAGGCCACCCGGGTGAGGGCGCTGGACATGTCCTCCTACATTGTACGGGGTATACTTCGGCCCATGAAAGGGCTCATCCTAGCCGCCGGGCGGGGCACGCGGCTCCGCCCCCTTACCCACACCCGTCCCAAGCCGGTGATCCGGGTGGCGGGCCGGCCCATCATCCACTACGCCGTGGAAAACTTACGGGAAGCGGGCGTGGAGGAGATTGGGGTGGTGGTCTCCCCGGAAACGGAGAAGGACATCCGCGAGGCCCTCTCGGGATACCCCGTGCGCTACGTCCTCCAAGAAGAGCCCCAGGGCTTGGCCCATGCCGTGGCGGTAGCCCGGGACTTCTTGGGGGATAGCCCCTTCGTCCTCTACCTGGGGGACAACCTCTTCCAAAAGGGAATCGGACGCTTCCTGGAAGCTTTCCGCGATGGGGCGAGCGCGGTCCTCGCCCTGGTGCGGGTGGAAGATCCCAGGCAGTTCGGGGTGGCCGTGCTCGAGGGCGACCGGGTGGTGCGCCTTTTGGAAAAGCCCCAGGACCCCCCCTCGGACCTGGCGGTGGCCGGGGTATACGTCTTCACCCCCGAGGTCTTGGAGGTCATCCAGGACCTCAAGCCCTCAGCCCGGGGGGAGTACGAGATCACCGACGCCATCCAGGGCCTCATCGACCGGGGCCGCCGGGTGGTGGGGGTGGAGGTCACGGGCTGGTGGAAGGACACGGGCCGCCCCAAGGACCTCCTGGACGCCAACCGCCTCCTTTTGGAGGAGCTTTCCCCCAGGGTGGAAGGCGAGGTGGAAGGAAGCGAGCTCACGGGCCGGGTGGTGGTGGAAAAGGGGGCCAAGGTGGTGGGAAGCACCATTATCGGCCCCGCCTTCATCGGGGAAGGGGCCCTGGTGGAGGGAGCCTACGTGGGGCCCTTCACCTCCTTGGGGCCAGGGGCAAAGGTGGTGCGCTCGGAGGTGGAGTATTCCATCCTCGAGGACCACGCCGTCTTGGAAGACGTGGCCCTGCGCCTCCAGGAGAGCATCCTGGGGGTGGGGGCCAAGGTGCAGAGCCGCAACGGGCTTCCCCGGGCCCACCGCCTCATCCTCGGGGACCTCTCCCAGGTGGAACTGGCCTAGATGGCGGGGCTCCTCTCCCTCCTCACGGAGGCGTACCAAAGCGGCGAGGCCCTGGCCCAGCGCCTCGGGGTGAGCCGGGCCGCCATCTCCAAGGAGGCGCATCGGCTTTGGGCGGAGGGCTTTCCCGTGGAGGTAAGCCGGCAGGGCTACCGCATTCTCCCCGGCACCCCCCTGCCCCACCTCTTCCGTCCCCCGGGGCGGCTGGGAAGGCCCTACCGCTACCTGGGCCGGGTGGGGAGCACCCAGGACGTGCTCCGGGCCTGGGCCGAGGCCGGGGCCCCCGAGGGGGCCCTGGTCCTGGCGGAGGTCCAGGAAAGGGGGCGGGGCAGGCGGGGGCGGGCCTGGGAAAGCCGCCCCGGGGTGAGCCTCACCTTTTCCCTCCTCCTGAGGCCCCGCCTCCCCCTCCCCGCCCTAGGGCTTCTGCCCCTTATGGCCGGCCTCGCCCTCTTCGAGGCGGTGGGGGTGGGGGGGCTCAAGTGGCCCAACGACCTCCTAAGCCCCGACGGCCGCAAGCTGGCCGGGGTGCTCCTGGAGGCCAAGGCGGAAGGGGAGGAGGTGGCCCACGCCCTTTTGGGCGTGGGGGTGAACGTGGCCTGGGCCCCGGAGGGGGCAGCCTTCCTCCAGGAGTTCACCCCCCTTTCCCGCCGGGAGGTCCTGGAAAGGTTCCTGGCCCGCCTCGAGGCCCTCCTGCCCCTCCTGGAAGACCCACAGGCCTTCCTCCCTCGCTACGCCCAAGCCTCCTATACCCTGGGGCGCCGGGTGCGGGTGGAAACCGCCAAGGGCCCCGTGGAAGGCGTGGCGGAGGCGGTCCTCCCCGACGGGAGCCTCCGGGTGGGGGGGGTGCGGGTGGGGGCAGGGGAGGTGGCCCTCCTAGGCCTTGAGTAAGCCGCGCTTAGATTTTCCTCATGCCTTGTGCTAGGATGAGGGCAGGTATGTTCGCCCGCATCTTCACCAAGGAAGAGGCGGATGCCCTCCTGCCCGAGATCCAGCGGGTCCTGGCCCAGATGCGCAAGGCCCGGGCCGAGCTCCAAGAGGTGCAACGCCAACTCCCCGAGGCCCGGGGGCTAAAGCGGCGGGCCCTGGAGGAGGAAGCTCGCTTCCTCATGGGCTCCCTGGAGGCAGACGCCCGCTACCTGGCCTCCTTGGGCGTCCTCCTCAAGGACCTGGAGCGGGGCCTGGTGGACTTCCCCGCCCGGGTAAAGGGAGAGGTGGTCTTCCTCTGCTGGCAGGAAGGGGAGCCGGAGGTGGCCCACTACCACCCCCTCTCCGGGGGCTTTGCGGAGCGGAGGCCCCTGGGGGAGGCCCCTAGCCTCCTTCCCCAGGCGGCGCGCCCCGGCGAAAGGCGTCCAGGCGCCTGAGGTCTTCCCGCACCAGGTCCTCCCGCCCCGCCAAGGACTCCAGGTGGTGGCGGAGCTCGTGGAGGAGGGTTTCCCACACCTCCCCTTCCCAGTCAAACCCCGGCCCGGCCACCGCTTGGAAGGAGCCGTAATACAGGGCGATGTGCCGCCCCAGGCCCTCAAAGCCCCCCAGGGCGCTGGGAGGGCCGGGGTCCAGGTACTCCCCAAGCCGCCACACCCCTGGAAGCCCGGGTTCGGGCTTGGCCCCGGGCAGGACGTGCACCCCCTGAAGCCCCCGCTTGAAGGCCTCCGGGATCTCCTCCCAAAGCCGCTCCACCAAGCGCACGAAGGCTTCGTAGGTCATGGCCGATGGTAGGGGTGGCCCGCCCTTAGGGTGAGGACCCGGTAGAGCTGCTCCATCAGGACCAAAAGGGCGAGCTCGTGCTGCAGGGTGAGGGGGGAAAGGGAAAGGAGGAAGTCCGCCGCCTTCCGCACCGCCTCGCTATGCCCCTCAGACCCGCCCACCAAGAAGGCCACCTTCTCCCCTTCCCACCCCTGGAGGAGCCTAAGGAAGCCCTCGGTGGAAAGGAGCTTCCCCCGCTCGTCCAAGACCACCTTGCGGTAACCTTCCGCCTTGGCAAGGAGGTCCTCCTCCTTGGCGAAGAGGACCTCGAGGGGAGCGTACCGCCCGATCCTTCTGGCGTACTCCTCCACCCCAAGCCGGGCGTAGGCCAGCCTGGGCTTTCCCACCGCCACCACCCGCAGGCGCACACCCCCATCCTAACGGGGTATACTCGGGGCGAAGGGAAAGTGGGGCCAAGCCCACCCCCGAAAAGGAGGCCCAAGGCCCTTACCCAGGGCAGGCTTCCCGGCGCCACAAGCGCCACGCAAGGAGGGTGTTATGGTAAAGGAAACCCGCAGGTTCCAGCCCTTCACCCCCGAGCCCATAAGGCTCCTAGGGGAGAAGGGGGAGTGGCTGGGGGAGTTTCCCCTAGACTTGGGAGAGGAAAAGCTCCGCCGCCTCTACCGGGACATGCTGGCGGCCCGGATGCTGGACGAGCGCTACACCATCCTCATCCGCACCGGCAAGACCAGCTTCATTGCCCCCGCCGCTGGCCACGAGGCGGCCCAGGTGGCCATCGCCCACGCCATCCGCCCCGGCTTTGACTGGGTCTTCCCCTACTACCGGGACCACGGCCTGGCCCTGGCCCTGGGCATTCCCCTAAGGGAGCTCTTCGGCCAGATGTTGGCCACCCAGGCCGACCCCAATAAGGGCCGCCAGATGCCCGAGCACCCGGGCTCCAAGGCCCTCAACTACTTCACCGTGGCGAGCCCCATCGCCTCCCACGTGCCCCCCGCCACTGGGGCCGCCCTCAGCATGAAGCTCTTGGGCACGGGGCAGGTGGCGGTGTGCACCTTCGGCGACGGGGCCACCAGCGAGGGGGACTGGTACGCCGGCATCAACTTCGCCGCCACACAAGGGGCGCCCGCCGTCTTCATCGCCGAGAACAACTTCTACGCCATCAGCGTGGACTATTCCCGCCAGACCCATAGCCCCACCCTAGCGGAGAAGGCCCACGCCTTTGGCATCCCAGGCTACCTGGTGGACGGGATGGACGTCCTGGCCAGCTACTACGTGGTGAAGGAGGCGGTGGAACGGGCCCGCCTGGGGGGAGGCCCAAGCCTCATAGAGCTTCGGGTTTACCGCTACGGCCCCCACTCCTCCGCCGACGACGATAGCCGCTACCGCCCCAAGGAGGAGGTGGAGGCCTGGCGGAAGCGGGACCCCATCCTTCGGTTCCAGCGCTTCCTCGAGGCCCAGGGCCTCTGGAGCCCGGAATGGGAGGAGGCCCTGAGGGAGGAGATCCGGGCCGAACTGGAACGGGGGCTCAAGGAGGCGGAAGAAGCGGGCCCCGTGCCCCCGGGGTGGATGCTCGAGGACGTCTTCGCGGAAAAGCCCTGGCACCTAAAGCGCCAGGAGGCCCTTCTCCAGGAGGAGCTCTAAGGAGGTGGCCATGGCCCTCATGACCATGGTGCAGGCCCTCAACCGGGCCCTGGACGAGGAGATGGCCCAGGACCCCCGGGTGGTGGTCCTGGGGGAGGATGTGGGCAAGCGGGGTGGGGTCTTCTTGGTGACGGAGGGGCTTTTGCAGAAGTACGGCCCCGACCGGGTCATGGACACCCCCCTCTCCGAGGCGGCCATCGTGGGGGCGGCCTTGGGCATGGCCGCCCACGGCCTTAGGCCCGTGGCGGAGATCCAGTTCGCCGATTACATCTTCCCCGGGTTTGACCAGCTGGTAAGCCAAGTGGCCAAGCTCCGTTACCGCTCCGGGGGGCAGTTCACCGCCCCCCTGGTCATCCGCATGCCCTCGGGGGGCGGGGTGAAGGGGGGGCACCACCACTCGCAAAGCCCCGAGGCCCACTTTGTCCACACCGCTGGGCTCAAGGTGGTGGCGGTGTCCACCCCTTACGACGCCAAGGGCCTCCTGAAGGCGGCCATCCGCGACGAGGACCCCGTGGTCTTCCTGGAGCCTAAGCGCCTCTACCGCTCGGTGAAGGAGGAGGTGCCGGAGGAGGAGTACCTCCTGCCCTTGGGCAAAGCCGCCCTGCGGCGGGAGGGGAAGGACCTCACCTTAATCGGCTACGGCACGGTGATGCCCGAGGTGCTCCAGGCCGCCGAGGAGCTTTCCAAGGCCGGGGTTTCCGCCGAGGTGCTGGACCTAAGAAGCCTCATGCCCTGGGACTACGAGGCGGTGATGAACTCTGTGGCCAAGACGGGACGGGTGGTCCTGGTTTCCGACGCCCCCAGGCACGCCAGCTTCGTGAGCGAGGTGGCCGCCACCATCGCCGAGGACATCCTGGACCTGCTCCTCGCTCCCCCCATCCGGGTCACGGGGTTTGACACCCCCTACCCCTACGCCCAGGACAAGCTTTACCTGCCCACCGTCACCCGCATCCTCAACGCCGCCAAGCGGGCGCTAGACTACTGAAGGAGACCTATGCCCAAAGAGATCCTCATGCCCGAGCTCGCCGAAAGCGTGGTGGAAGGCGAGATCCTCAAGTGGTTGGTAGAAGAAGGGGACTACCTCAAGAAGGACCAGCCCTTCGTGGAGGTGATGACGGACAAGGTCACGGTAGAGCTCCCTTCCCCTTACGAGGGCGTCCTCCTGAAGAAGCTGGCCAAGGAGGGGGAGGTGGTGAAGGTCCACGCCCCCATCGCCCTCATCGCCGAACCCCACGAGGCGGCGGCCCCGGTGCAGGCGGTGGAGGAGCGCTCCATCGTGGAGCCGGGCCTTCCAACCAAAGAGGAGAAGGAAGACCTCTCCCTCTTCAAGCCCGACCCCACGCAGGTGGCGGTGAAAAACCCCTTCCTGAACCAGACCCAGCCCCAGGAGGAGACCAGGCCCCAAGGCCGGGTCCTGGCGGTGCCCGCCGCCCGCAAGCTGGCCCGGGAACTGGGCATCCCCCTCGAGGAGGTGCCCGGCTCGGGACCCTTAGGCCGGGTACGGGTGGAAGACGTGCGGGCCTATGCGGCCAAGCGGGCGGCTCCCCCCGCACCTCCCCAGGAAGCCCCCTCCCCCACCCCCTTCCCCCCACCCCCCCGCTACACCCCCCCCAAGGGCTACGAGCCCCTGGAGGAGCGCGTGCCCCTCAGGGGCGTGCGCCGGGCCATCGCCCAGGGGCTTTGGCAAAGCCATCTCTATACCGTGCGCACCCTCAACGTGGACGAGGCGGATCTCACGGAGCTGGTGGCCTTAAGGGAGCGCCTTAAACCCCAGGCGGAGGCCCAAGGGGTCAAGCTCACCTACCTGCCCTTCATCGTCAAGGCAGCGGTAAGGGCCCTAAAAAAGTACCCCATGCTCAACGCCAGCCTGGACGAGGAAAGGCAGGAAATCGTCTACAAGCGGTACTACCACATCGGCCTGGCGGTGGCCACGGAGCGGGGCCTGGTGGTGCCCGTGGTGCGGGACGCCGACCGCAAGAGCGTCCTGGAGCTGGCCCAAATCATCGCCGAGCTTTCCGCCAAGGCCCGGGAAGGGCGCCTCAGCCCCGAGGAGGTTTCGGGCTCCACCTTCACCATCACCAACATCGGCTCCGTGGGGGCCACCTTGAGCTTCCCCATCATCAACCTGCCGGACGCCGCCATCCTGGGGGTCCACTCCATCCGCAAGCGGCCTTGGGTTATGCCGGATGGCTCTATCCAGGCGCGGGACATCATGTTCCTCTCCCTCTCCTTCGATCACCGCCTGGTGGACGGGGCCGAGGCGGCCCTCTTTACCCGGGAAGTGATCCGGCTTTTGGAGAACCCCGACCTTTTGCTTCTGGAAATGTAGGATAGCGCCATGGACGCTTACGACCTCATCGTCATCGGCACCGGCCCCGGCGGCTACCACGCCGCCATACGGGGAGCGCAGCTCGGCCTGAAGGTCCTGGCGGTGGAGGCCGCCGAGGTGGGAGGGGTGTGCCTCAACGTGGGCTGCATCCCCACCAAGGCCCTCCTGCACGCCGCCGAAACCCTGCACCACCTAAAGGTGGGGGAGGGCTTCGGCCTAAAGGCGACCCCGGAGCTGGACCTGGGAAAGCTCGGGTCCTGGCGGGAGAGCGTGGTGAAGAAGCTCACCGGGGGGGTGGCCGCCCTCCTCAAGGGGAACAAGGTGGAGCTGGTGCGCGGCTTCGCCCGCTTCGCCGGGCCCAAGGAAATAGAGGTGAACGGAAGGCGCTATGGCGCCAAAAGCCTCATCCTGGCCACGGGGAGCGAGCCCGCAAGCCTCCCTGGCTTCCCCTTTGGGGAGGACGTCTGGGACTCCACCCGGGCCCTGCGGGTGGAGGAGGGGATCCCTGGGCGCCTCCTCGTGATCGGGGGCGGGGCGGTGGGGCTGGAGTTGGGCCAGATCTACCACCGTTTAGGGGCCCAGGTGACCCTCATCGAGTACATGCCGGAGATCCTCCCCGCGGGCGACCCGGAAACCGCCGCCCTCCTCCGCCGGGCCCTGGAGAAGGAGGGCCTGCAGGTGCGCACGGGCACCAAGGCCGTGGGGTATGAAAAGAAGAAGGACGGCCTCCACGTGCGCCTCGAGGCCGCCCAAGGGGGCGGGGGGGAAGAGATCGTGGTGGATAAGATCCTGGTGGCCGTGGGCCGCAAGCCCCGCACCGAGGGCCTAAACCTGGAAAAGGCAGGGGTGGCGCTAGACGCCAAGGGCTTCGTCAAGGTGAACGCCCGGATGGAAACCACCGCTCCCGGGGTCTACGCCATCGGGGACGTGGCCCGGCCCCCCCTCCTCGCCCACAAGGCCATGAAGGAGGGGCTGGTGGCCGCAGAGAACGCCGCCGGCAAGGACGCCGCTTTCGATTATCAAATCCCCAGCGTGGTCTACACCTCCCCCGAGTGGGCGGGGGTGGGCCTCACGGAGGAGGAGGCCAGGCGGGCGGGCTACCGGGTGAGGGTGGGGAAGTTCCCCTTTGCCGCCAGCGGCCGGGCCCTCACCCTGGGGGCCACGGAGGGGCTCATCAAGGTGGTGGGGGACGAGGAAACGGACCTCCTCCTGGGCGTCTTCATCGTGGGCCCCCAAGCGGGGGAGCTCATCGCCGAGGCCACCTTGGCCCTGGAGATGGCGGCCACGGTGTCCGACCTGGCCCTCACCGTCCACGCCCACCCCACGCTTTCCGAAGGGCTCATGGAGGCGGCGGAGGCCTTCCACAAACAGGCCATCCACATCCTGAACCGCTAGCCTTAGCGGATCTCCACCCCGGCCCAGCGCTCCAGGAGCTTTAGGGCCTCCACGTGGTCCGCTTCGGGGGAGAGCTCCCGCTGGGCCATCTCGTAGACCTCCCGGGTGAGGCGGAGGAGGGGGCTTGGGTCCTTGGCCCCCTCCAGCACCCCCATGGCGATGCCCAGGTCCTTCACCAAAAGCCCTAGGGCGAAGGTCTTGGGGAAGGCCCGGGTGAGGACCCTCTGTGGGATGAGGTTTTCCGTGGCGTTGGAGCGGCCGCTGGAAGCGTTGATCACCTCCAGGGCCTTTTCCGCAGAAACCCCCTGCCGCACCAAGGCCACAAGCCCCTCCCCCGCCGCCCAGAGGTTCACCGCCAAAAGGGCGTTGTTGATGGCCTTCACCGCATGTCCTGCCCCCACGGGCCCCACGTGGACCACCTTTCCGGCGTAGGCCAAGAAGGGCCTCACCTGCTCCACCGCCTCCTTTGGACCCCCCATCATCACCGTGAGGGTGCCCCGCTCCGCCCCCACCGTGCCCCCAGAGACGGGGGCGTCCAGGTAGGTGACCCCCTTTTCCTCTAGCCGCTCCGCCAGGCGCCGGCTCCCCTCGGGCTCGCCGCTGGTGGCGTCCACCCAGTAGGTGCCGGGCCTGAGGTGGGGCAAGAGGGCCTCCGCCACCTCCGCCACCTCCTTGGTGGTGGGCAGGCAGGTGAAGATCACCCGCGCCTCCGCCACCCGTTCCAGGGGCACGGCCTCCGAGCCGAACTCCTCCTGGTGCCTCGAGGCCTTGGCGAAGGTTCGGTTCCAGACCAAGGTGGGAAAGCGCTTGGCCAGATGCCCCGCCATGGGATACCCCATGGCCCCAAGCCCGAGGAAGGCCACCTTCTCCATGCCCCTTTTTTACCAGAGCTTGAGGAGCTTGGCGAGGCCCCGGAGAAAAAGGAGGAAAAGCAGGCTAAAGACCATGGCCACGCCCAGGAAGACGAAAAACCCCACGCCAAAACTCCCCCCAAGGACCATCTGCCGCAGCCATAGCCCGCTGGGGAAGGCGAGGAGCCAGGTGAGGAGGAGGTTCCGCCAACTGGGCCTCCGGTAGGTGCCGAGGAAGGGGGAAAGGAGAAGCCAGACGAAAAGCACCGGGAGGACGTTGCGGGCAAGGCCCCCTAGGGTCACCGCCTGGCCGTGGGAAAGAAGCCCCAAGGCGGCGAAGAGGAGGAGGGCCAAGAGATCCAGGAGGAAGAGGTAGGGGGAAGGCCTTCCCATGGCGGGATTTTATCGGGAGGTGGCCTCCAAAAACACCCGGTCCGCCCGGTAGGAGCTCCGCACCAAGGGCCCGGAGAAGACCTCCTTAAAGCCGAGCTCGTACCCCCAGGCCTCGTACTTCTTGAAGTCCTCCGGGGGCACGTAGCGCTCCACGGGCAGGTGGGCCGGGGTGGGCCGCAGGTACTGGCCCAGGGTGAGGATATCCACCCCCGCCGCCCGGAGGTCCCGCATGGCCTGAAGGAGCTCCTCTTCCGTTTCCCCAAGGCCCAGCATGAGGCTGGACTTGGTGAGGACCTGGGACCTGTACCGCTTGGCGTGGGCCAGCACCTTCAGGGTCTGTTCGTACCCCGCCCGGGGGTCCCGCACCTTGGGGGTGAGGCGGCGCACCGTTTCCAGGTTCTGGGCGTAGACCTCGGGCCCCGCATCCAAGACCGCCTCCACCGCCTTAAGATCCCCTTGGAAATCGGGGGTGAGGGCCTCCACCAAGACCCCGGGGGCCATCTCCTTGATGGCCCGGATGGTGGCGGCGAAGTGGGAAGCCCCGCCGTCGGGCAGGTCGTCCCGGTCCACGCTGGTGAGGACCACGTAGCGGATGCCAAGCCGGGCGATGGCCTCCGCCACCCGCCGGGGCTCCTCCAGGTCCACCAACCCCTTGGGGTTTCCCGTGTGGACAGCGCAGAACTTGCAAGCCCGTGTGCAGATATCCCCCAGGATCATTACCGTGAGGGTGCCGTGGGTCCAACACTCCCCCACGTTGGGACACAGGGCCTCCTGGCAGACGGTGTGGAGGCGGAGCTCTTCCACCGTGCGCTTTAACGCCTGGTACTTGGCCCCCGTGGGCAAGGTGGCCCTGAGCCAAGCGGGCTTGTTCCGGTCCACGGGCTCGGGACGGGCTTGGGCCAGGCCCCGCTTCACCACCTTGAGCTCCACCACCTCCCCCGAGGGGGCCAAAAGTTCCACCACCTCAAACTTGGGCTTCATGGCTCGCTTTCCTCTCCCACCTGGGCACCAGGCCGAACACCTCGGCGAAAGCCTCCACCACCTTGGCCTTGGCCTCCTCCATGGGCACCTTCCGCCGCAAAAGCCGTTCCAAGGAGGTGACCCCCTTCCCCTTGAGGCCGCAGGGGACGATAACGCTAAAGTCGTTGAGGTCGGTGGAGACGTTCAAGGCGAAGCCGTGGAAGCTCACCCCCTCCTTCACCGCCACCCCGATGGCGCAAAGCTTGTCCTCCCCCACCCAGACCCCGGCGTACCCGGGGGTGGGGTAGGCGGCGATGCCGTAGGCCGCCGCCACCTTGACGATGGCCTCCTCTATCTGCCGCAGGAAGCGGCGCACCTCCCGCCCCACGGGGAAGATGGGGTAGCCCACCAGCTGCCCCGGGCCGTGGTAGGTCACGTCCCCGCCCCGCTCCACCCAGTAGAGGGCGAAGCCGTTTTCCCGGTACCAGCTCTCGGGGAAGAGGAGGTTCTCCCCCGTGGCCTTGCGGCCTAAGGTGATGACCCGGGGATGCTCCAGAAGGAGGAGGGTGGGGGGGCGCTTGCCCTCCACCACCTCCCGGTGCACGGCCTTCTGGTACGCCCAGGCCTCCTCGTACGGCACCAGGCCGAGGTCTTCCACCCGGAACTCCACGTCCCTAAGGATACGCCCTAAGCCCCCAAAGGCCCAAGCCCCAGGGCACACTAGAGGAAACGAGCGATGAGGCGGTCCCGCCAGGGGGTGGGAAGGAACCGCAAAAGAAGGGTCTCCCGGATGCGGGCCGGGTGGGCCACCAGGTAGCGGGCCTTGGGGTTCGGGCTTTCCAGGGCCCTTAGCACCACCTCCGCCACCTTCTCAGGGGGAAGGCCCCTTTGGGCGTTCCGTTCCGCCAGGCGCCGGGCCACCTGCACGTAGCGGCCGTACACGCCCTCCGTGCCGGGAGGAGGGGGTTCCAGATACGCCTCGGCCCGCCTTAGGGAGCGCTCCCAGATGGGGGTGGCCACGGAGCCCGGTTCCACGAGGGAAACCCGGACGCCGAAGGGAAGGAGCTCCACCCGGAGGGCGTCCGCCAGGGCCTCGAGGGCAAACTTGCTGGCGGCGTAAGGCCCCATGAGGGGCAGGGCCACCAGGCCCGAAACCGAGCCCATGAGGACCAGGCGGCCCCGGCTTCGGCGGAGGAGGGGCAAAAAGGCCTTCACCGTGGCGAAGGTCCCGAGGACGTTTACCTCCAGGGCCTCGCGGAAGGCGGTCACCGGTACGAGTTCCAAGGGCCCGGCCACCGCCAGGCCGGCGTTGGCCACCAGGCCATAAAGCCCCTCCTCCTCCAAGGCTTCCCGGGCCCTCGCCAGGTCCTCCTCCCGGGTCACGTCCAGGAGGAGGGGGGTGATCCCCTCCGCCCTTAAGGCCTCGGCCTCCTCCTCCCGCCGCACCCCGCCATAGACGCGGAAGCCCCTTTGGCCTAGAAGCCGCGCCGTGGCCCGGCCGATGCCGCTTCCCGCCCCGGTAACGAGCACTTGCCTTTCCATTTGGACGGAGTATAATCCGGGCAAACCCATGTGGGGAAGAAGGGTGCAACAGGCCATCTACCTGCGGGGCTTCCTGGGGGAACGGCCGCCTTTGCCCCTGCACCCCGAGGCCCTAGAGGAGGCAGCCCAAAGGCGCATGTCCCCCGAGGCCTTCGCCTACGTGGCGGGCGGGGCGGGGATAGAGGCCACCATGGCGCAAAACCGCAAGGCCTTTGCCCAGGTAACCCTCTGGCCCAGGATGCTCCGGGGGGCCCCGCCCCCGGACCTCAAAACCACCCTTTGGCACAAGACCTGGGCCGCCCCCCTCTTTCTCGCCCCCATTGGCGTTTTGGAGCTCGCCCACCCCCAGGCGGAGCTGGCGGCGGTGCGGGCGGCGGCCCAAAGGGGCATCCCCTTCATGGTCTCCAACCAAGCCTCCCACCCCCTGGAGGCCGTGGTGGAGGCGGCCAAGGCGGTGAACCCCGAGGCTTCCGTCTTCTTCCAGCTTTACCACTCCAGCGACGCCCGGGTGGTGGAGAGCTTCCTCCGGCGGGCGGAAAGGGCGGGGTGCGCCGGGGTGGTCCTCACCGTGGACACGGTGCAGCTGGGCTGGCGCCCCCGGGATCTGGCCCTCGGCCACCTTCCCTTCCTCAAGGGGCAGGGCCTGGCCATCTACCTCACCGACCCCGCCTTCCTGGAAGCCTTGCAGGAGCCGTTGGAGGGGCCTTCCCTGCGCCCTAGGCCTACCCTGGCCCTCCTCCGGAACCTCCTCGCCCTCAGGCGGGCGGGGAAGCGCTTCGGCCTAAGCCTGGCCCAGATGCAAAAGGCGGTGCGCCGCTTCGTGGCCACCTACTCCTTTCCCGAGCTCTCCTGGGAGGAGGTGCGGCGGGTGCGGGAAGCCACCCCCCTTCCCCTCCTCCTCAAGGGCCTCCTCCACCCCGAGGACGTGGCCAAGGCGGTGGCCCTAGGGGTGGACGGGATCTACGTTTCCAACCACGGGGGACGGCAGGTGGACGGGAGCCTGGCGGCCCTAAAGGCCCTTCCCCTGGCGGTGGAAGCGGCGGAGGGCAAGGTCCCCGTCCTGATGGACAGCGGCGTCCGCACCGGGGCGGACGCGGTCAAGGCCCTGGCCCTGGGGGCCAAGGCGGTGGGGCTAGGGCGGCCCTACGTCTACGCCCTGGCCCTAAGGGGGGAGGAAGGGGTGGGCGCCCTCTTGGACCACTTCCTGGCGGAGATGGAGCTCACCCTGGCCCTCATGGGGGTAGCCCGCTTGGAGGAGCTCGGCCCCCCCTGGCTTCAAGGCTAAAAGGCGGGGCTTCACCCCGCCTTTCGGCCTGCCGGGCTTCGCCCCTACTGGGCCACCACGCTCACCTTGAGCTGGATGGGCACCTCGGGGTGGGGCTTGTAGGTGAGGACGTACTCCCCGAGTTCCTTGATGGGCCGCTCCAGGGCGAGGCGCTTGGGGTCAATGGTGATGCCGTGCTGGCGGGCCAAGGCCTCGGCCACGTCCTTGGCGGTCACGGAGCCGTAGATCTTGTTCTCCCCCGCCCGCACCGGGATGGTGAGGGTGAGGCTCTCCAGGATCTCCTTAAGCCGCTCCGCCTCCGCCTTGCGCTCCGCCAGGCGCTTAGCCTGGGCGCGGATCTTGGCCTCGAGGGCCTTCAGGTTGCTCTCCGTGGCCAAGACCGCCAAGCCCCGGGGCAGGAGGTAGTTCTTAGCGTAGCCGGGCTTGACGTTCACCACCTGGCCCACATCGCCCAGGTTCTCCAGGGGTTCTAGCAGGATGACCTTCATGTCCACCCCCTACTTGCGCACCAGCTTCTCGGTGAAGGGCAGAAGCCCCAGGATCCTGGCCCGCTTGATGGTCTTGGCCAGGATCCTTTGCTCCTTGGCGGAAAGCCCCGTGCGGCGGCGGGGAAGGATCTTCCCCGTCTCCGACAGGAACCGCTTCAGCACCTCCACGTTCCGGTAGTCCTTCAGGTCAAACTCTCCCAGGGTGGCCTTTACCTTGGCCTTCCGGGAGGGGCGCCGCTGCGCCTCCTTCTTGGTGGGTTTAGCGTTCTTCGTGCTCAAAACGGCAGATCCTCCTCCGGCGGGAAGTCCTCGAGTCCCTCGTCAATGTCCACCCCACCCGTCTGGACCGGTTGGGGCCTGCTTCCGCCGGTCTGGGCAGGCCCACGGGTGGGTCGCTCCAGGCGGAGGGCTTCCACGCGGGTCTGGAAGCGCCTTTCCCCGCTGGAGCTGGTCCAGGAGTCGTTCACCAGTCGGCCGATGACCAAAAGCCCATCGCCCTTCCGGAGCTCCCCGGCCCACTCGGCTAGGTCGCGCCAGGCCTGAACCTCCACAAAGTGGGTCCGCTCCTCCCGGTCTGCCTCTCCCCCTTGCCCCCGGCGGCGCTCGTTCACCGCCAGGCCCAGCCGGGCCACCGCCGTCCCCTGGGGGGTGTAGCGGAGCTCGGCGTCGCGGGTGAGGTTGCCCATGAGCACCACCTGGTTCAGGGCGTGGCGGAGGCGGGGCTGGCTCTTGGCGTCCTCCAGGGTTTCCCGCCCACGGGCGTCTAAGGGGTCAATGAAGTCGGCCCGCACCTGGAGTTCGCTCCGCTTCTCCCCGTCCCGCTCCCACTGGCGGTACTCCAGCCGCCCCTCCACGAAGAGGAGCTGGCCCTTTTCCAAGACATCCCCCCACATCTCCGCCTGGCGGCCGAAAAGGCGCACCCGGTGGTACCAGGGCACCTCCCGCTCCTGGCCGCTTTCATCCCAAAGGGTATCCTGCCCGGCCAGGTGGAGCTCTAAAATGGCGAGCCCCCCCGGGGTGTAGCGCATGTCGGGCCGGGAGATGAGGGAGCCGATAAGGAATACGCGGTTCAGGCCTCTTGCCATGTCAAAAGTCTACGCCTTGGTCAGGAGGGGCTCCTGGGCCTTGACCACCATGACCCGACGCACGTTGTCGCGGATCCGGAGTTCCCGGGCCAGGTCGTTCACCCGGTCCTCGGGCATCTCCACCTGGTAGAAGAGGAAGTAGCCCTGGGGGTCCTTGGCAATGGGGTAGGCCAGGCGGCGCACCCCCCACTCCTCCACCTTCACCACCTGCGCCCCAAAGGCCTCGAGGGCCTTCCCGATGATCTCCTTCTCCAGGGCGAGCTGGCTTTGCTCCAGGCTGGGGTTAAGGATGATGTTTACCTCGTACCTGCGCATCTTCACCTCCTCTCCGGGCCCGGCAGGCCGCACGAAGGAAGATTATACCCCCTCCTTTCCCCAAATAAAAGACCCAGGGGGCCCGAAGGCCCCCACCTGGCTCCGCGGGCAGGATTCGAACCTGCGACCAACCGGTTAACAGCCGGCCGCTCTACCAGCTGAGCTACCGCGGACCGACCGCATGGAGCACTATACCAGGGCCACAGGCGAGCGTCAAGATGGCTAGCGGCGCCTACGCCGCATTTTCCCCGGCACCGACTCGGTGACCTTGAGCCCCTGGAGGCGGGCCTCGAGGGCGCGCAACTCGTCCCGGAGCCTGGCCGCCCGCTCAAAGTCTAAAGCCTCCGCCGCCTGCCACATGGCGAGCTCCAGCTCGGCGATGCGCTCCTTGAGGTCCTCCGCCGGAAGCCCCTCCTCCAAGGCCTCCTCGTACCCCTCGGGGCGGATCACCGCCCGTACCTCCTTCTTGACCGTTTGGGGCACAATGCCGTGCTCCCGGTTATAGGCCTCCTGGATGGCCCTTCGCCGGTTGGTCTCGGCGATGGCTTTGGCCATGGCCTCGGAAACCTGGTCGGCGTAAAGCCAAACCTCCCCC
The DNA here is from genome assembly GCF_040363165.1 of Thermus sp. LT1-2-5. Taxonomy (NCBI): domain Bacteria; kingdom Thermotogati; phylum Deinococcota; class Deinococci; order Thermales; family Thermaceae; genus Thermus; species Thermus javaensis. Next base: position 33,081 of record NZ_BSRG01000008.1, read on the forward strand.
TTGGCGTTCCGCGCCGCCCGGCCGATGGTCTGGATGAGGCTGCGTTCGCTCCGTAGGAAACCCGTCTTGTCGGCATCCAGGATGGCCACCAAGGAAACCTCGGGGATGTCTAGCCCCTCTCTCAGGAGGTTGATCCCCACCAGGCAGTCGTAGTGGCCCAGCCTGAGGTCGCGGATCAAGGCCTGGCGCTCAAAGGCGTCCAGCTCGTGGTGGAGGTAACGGGCGCGGATACCGTGCTCCACCAGAAAACTCGTGAGCTCCTCCGCCATGCGCACGGTGAGCACCGTGACCAGGGTGCGCTCGCCCCTTTGCGCCCGCTCCCGGATGCCCTCCATGAGGTCCAGGATCTGGTTCTCCGTGGGCTTCACCACCACCAAGGGGTCCAGGAGCCCCGTGGGGCGGATGATCTGCTCCACCACGCGGCCCGAGTGGGCGAGCTCAAAGGGCCCCGGGGTGGCGGAGACGAAGACCACCTGGGTGACCCGCTCCAAGAACTCCTCGAAGCGCAAGGGGCGGTTGTCCAGGGCGCTGGGCAGGCGGAAGCCGTAGTCCACCAGGGTCTTCTTCCGCACGTAATCCCCCCGGTACATGCCCTGGAGCTGGGGCACGGTCACGTGGGACTCGTCCAGGAAGACCAAGAAATCCTCGGGGAAGTAGTCCAAAAGGGTGTAGGGGGGCTCCCCCGGGGCCTTGCCGGTGAAGTAGCGGGCGTAGTTTTCCACCCCGGGACAGGTGCCCATGACCCGGAGCATCTCCAGGTCGTAAAGGGTGCGCTCCTTGAGGCGCTGAGCATAGAGGACCTCCCCCCGCTCCTCGAAGTAGCGGACCCTTTCCCAAAGCTCCTTTTCTATTTCCTTCAGGATCTCCTCGAGGCCCTCTGGGGAAAGGTAGTGGGTGGCGGGAAAAAGCACGAAGCCGGGAAGCTCCCGAAGCCTTTCCCCGGTGATGGGGTGGACCTGGCTGATGCGCTCCACCTCGTCGCCCCATAGCTCCACCCGGATGGGCTCGGTGTCATAGGCGGGGAAAATCTCCAAGACCTCCCCCTTGGCCCGGAAGCGCCCGGGGGCGAGGTCTATGTCGTTCCGCTCGTAGCCCAGCTCCAAAAGGCGCTCCAAGAGCGCCTCCCGCGGGTAGACCGCCCCCCGCTCCACCACCAGGTTCCGTGCCCGATACTCCCTGGGGTCGCCTAAGCCGTAGATGGCGGAAACCGAGGCCACCACGATCACATCCCGCCGGGTGAGGAGGCTCCGGGTGGTGGAGTGCCTTAGGCGCTCGATTTCCGGGTTGATGCTGGCGTCTTTTTCGATGTAAAGGTCCTTGCCCGGCACATAGGCCTCGGGCTGGTAGTAATCGTAGTAGCTGATGAAGTACTCCACGGCGTTTTCCGGGAAGAGCTCCCGGAACTCCGCGGCAAGCTGCGCCGCCAGGATCTTGTTGGGGGCTAAGACCAAGGCGGGCCGGCCCAGGGCCTCTATGACCTTGGCCATGGTCACCGTCTTCCCCGTGCCCGTGGCCCCGAGGAGGGTCACGTAGCGCTCCCCGTCCCTTAGCGCCGCCACCAGCTCCCCGATGGCCTTGGGCTGGTCCCCCTTGGGCGCTGGGCCTCGGTAGCGGAAGGTCATCCCCTTAGTTTAGCCCAAAGGAAAACCCCCCGCCCCTTGGGCGGGGGGAAGCGCCTTTCGGCCTTAGAACTTCACGGTGTAGCTCACGCGGAAGGCCTTGGCCACGGTGTCCACCGTGCCCCCGAAGGGGGAGTTGGGCTGGCCCCCGCGGAGGCGGAAGTACCCGCCCGCCATGGAGAGGTCGTAGTACTTGAGCTCCCCGTAGAGCCCCTCAATGGAGCCCGAGTTGCTGCCAAAGGAGGCCGTGGGGGCACCCGGGCCACCCGGGTTGGCGAAGAGGCGGTCCCGGTCGTAGGAGAAGGCGTTCTCGCCAGCGCCCACGGTGATAAGACTCCCTGCACCCTGGGCCACGTTCCAGGCTCCGTAGATGGCCCCCGCCACGGTAAAGCTCAGGCCAGGAGCGAAGAGCTCGTTGAGCGTGAGCCCGGCCCGGCCGTAGACCTCGCCCGCCCGAGCACCGCCGCCGAAGCGGGTGGAGCGGTAAGCGGCGTCGGCGCTCAAGCTCGGCTTGAAGGGCAGGGCCAAGGGATCGGTGCTGAGCCGCACACCTGCCTTGAGGGCGTTGTAGTCCAGGTTGCCGCCTCCGGTGCCGTCGTCAAAGTAGTGGAAGCGGACCCCAGGCTGGGCCTTGATGGGGCCCAGGGCCAGGGGCTGGGCGAAGAAGGCCGCCACCTGGATATCGTTGTGGCTGCTCGCGGTGAAGCGGGTGTACTGGGCCACCACGGAAAGCCCCTTGACCAGAGCGTCCTCGGCGTCGGCCTGGTGCTCCAAGCGGACACCGAAGCTGGAGGAGTAGCGCTGGGTGGGGTTGTTGAGGAAGTAATTAGACCCAGGGTTCAAGAAATTGGTTGCCGTGCAAGAGAAGGCCGTGGGGCTGGTGGCGTTATCGCAAGCCCGGTTGAAGTAGCCCGTGAGGCTGAAGCCGCGGAAGAGGGAGGCCTTGGCGGCCACGCCGAAGGCAATGTCGTTGTTGGGGGAGCTAGCGGCGTCGTTGTAGCCGCGGGCGCTGTCCAGGTAAGCCTCCACCCCCACGGGGCCCAAGGTACCCTTGGCTTCCACACCGAAGCCCCGGGTGTTATATCCGTAGGGAGCCGTGGCGATCAGCTCACCGTAGTAGTTGCTGTCCTCGTTCTCGGACATGCTGGCCTGGCCGTCAGCGTACTCGGTGTCCACAGCCCGGTAGTTGGCGGAGAGGCTCACGGGACCCAGGTTCACCTCAGCTTTGCCGTAGTAGGCCCAGCTGGAACGGTTGCTGTCAAAGTAGGCGGTGAAGGGCTCGCCGAGGCCCAACGTTTTGGAGCTCACCCACAGCCCGGAGAGCTTGGCCGGGCCAAGCTCCAAGCTCGCATCGGCCCCGATGGCGGAGCGAATGCCCACGTTCAGGGCGTAGTTCAGACCTAGGCTAGCGCCCTGGAGGGGCTTGAGCACCGTGCGGATACCGAAGTAGTTGCCGTTGATGGCCGGGGCCACATCCGCCGGGCTGCTACCCGGCCCCGCCACCCCGCCCACCAGGGTAACCTCCGGGCTAAAGGGCAGGTTGGTGCCCGAGAAGGTGGCCACCACGCCCTGCCGGTAGTGGGCCACGCCGCCTTCGGCGTCATTGGCGAAGAGGTAGTCGTTGAACTTGAACTTGCTGGCCACCCGGCTATAGGCCACGCTGAAGGACTGGCCGTCCACCTGGCCTTTAACCGTAACCCCATCTAGGCGCACGGCAGGCGTAGAAACAAGGCTCGTGTCGTACACCCGAACCCCAAAGGTGGCGGTAGCCTCGCTCACCGCCACGCCGTTAGGGGCAGGGGCGTTGTTCTTCACCCCCAAGGTCAGCGTGGCGTCTCCGCGGAAGAGGTTACCAGCCCCTTCCCCCAGAGCAACCCTGCTAGAAGCGTAAGAGGCAGCACCGAACTGCCCTGTGGAGAACACGTTCCCCGGGAAGAGCCGGTCCCAGTCAAAAGTCGTGCTGCCCTGGGTAAGGTAACGGAGGCCCGCCGTGGCGGTGAGGCTGCCGGAGATGGAGTACTGCACCCGGGAGAGCTCCTTAAGCTGCCCCTCGAGGCCGGACACCCTTTCGGTCAAGGCCCCAACCTTCTCGGAAAGCCCCACCAGGTCGGAGCGGAGAGCGGCAGCGAACTCCTGGACGGCGGCCACATCCTCCTTGGAAGCGAACTGCTCCAGGTCAGGAAGCTCTTGGCCTCCGGAAACCAACTTCTCCAGGTTGGTCACCCGGTCCTGGAGGGCCAGCACGTCCTGGTTGAGGAGGACGGCAAGCTCGTTCAGGGCCTGGATGGCCTGGGCGTTGGCCTCCAACTGGGTTTGGAGAGCGGCCACGTCGCCCTTCACGCCCTCCACGTCCTGGGCCAGGGCCTCCAGTTGCTCGGCCAGCTGCTGGGCCTGGGCCAAAGCGGTATCAGCGGCGATGGAGGCGGCCTCCACCCGGTCGGCGAGGTCCTGGAGGGCAGCCTGATCCATGCCGGGCTCGGGGGCCGGCTGGGCCTTGAGCTCCTCGATCAGGGCCTCGAGGCGGGCGATGTCCTCCTTGGTAGCGGCGCTGTCCTCCAGAGCGGAAACCCGCACGCCCAGGGCAGCGAGCTCAGCGGCAAGCTCCTGCACGGCGTTCTTCAGGGCTTCCAGGTCCTCAGGGGACATGGCCTCCATGGTGGGGGACTCGCCCTTGGCCTTCAGCTCCTCCTCGATCTGCTGCAGGAGGCGGTAGATGAGGAGAGCGGCCTGGTAGCGGGTAAGGGTCTCGTTCCCCCGGTAGGTGCCGTCGGGGAAGCCCGTAATGATGCCCTTGGCCGCCAGGCTCTCCACGGCCTCCTTGGCCCAGTGCCCAGCGGGCACGTCGGAAAACTGGGCCAGACCGAAGCCCATGGAGAGCACGGTCAAGAGCCCTGCCAGAAGTACCACTAGCCTTTTCTTCATATTCCCGTACACCCCCTTCAGGGATTTCGGGAAAGACAGGTACGGGCGAGTTTCCGCGTTTCCTCTCCGAACCGCCTTTCCCCTAGATGCAGGGTTTAACCACACACAAGGCCTGCTTTTCCCCTGCATCCGCAGGTATCATAAAAGGCTCACACAAGCCCTGTCAAGCCCTGGCCCCTTTAGGTTTGCTATACTCCCGCGAGGGGAGGTGGGAGCCTGGCGTGAAATGGGTTTTGGGATGGCGGGAAGCGCAGGGGGTTCGGAAGAACCTCACGAGGTGGCGGACCCCGCAAGGGGATTACCGGCGAGGGCCGGGAAAGATCGAGAAATCCGCGGATGCCGCCCGGGGTGTGCCCGCCCCGCCCGCCTGAGCAAAGCCTTCCGGGAAAGCCACCTTCGCGAGGAGGGGACAACCGGGGGGCAGGGCGTGAGGGAATAGCCTAGGGGCTAAACTAGTCCTTTTTTTGTTAGCTTTTCAAAAGGAGCGCCATGTGCGGCATTGTCGGCTACGTGGGTTTTAGAAACGCCACGGACATCCTGCTGGACGGCTTGAAGCGCCTGGAGTACCGGGGGTACGACTCCGCTGGGGTGGCGGTGAAGACGGGAGAGGGGTTCAAGGTGGCCAAGCGCTCGGGGAAGCTTTCCGCCCTGGAGGCCCTCCTGAAGGAGGCCCACCTGGAAGGCCCCTTGGGCATCGGCCACACCCGCTGGGCCACCCACGGGGCCCCCACCGACCCCAACGCCCATCCCCACACCACGGAGGACGGCAGGATCGCCGTGATCCATAACGGCATCATCGAGAACTACCTGGAGCTCAAGGGGGCCCTCCTTGCCCGAGGGCACCGCTTTGCCTCAGAGACGGATAGTGAGGTCCTGGCCCACCTCATCGAGGAGAAGTACCAAGGCGACCTCTTCCAGGCCCTGCGGGAGGCCCTAAAGGAGGTGCGGGGGGCCTACGCCGTGGTGGTGGCCCACGCGGACCACGAGGAGATCGTGGCCGCCCGCACGGTGAGCCCCCTGGTGGTGGGCCTGGGGGAAGGGGAGAACTTCCTGGCCTCGGACGTCCCCGCCCTCCTCCCCTACACGCGCCGGGTGATCTTCCTCCACGACGGCGACCTGGTGCGCCTAAGCCGGGAAGGCGTGGAAATTACGGACCTCTTTGGCAACCCCGTGGCGCGGGAGGTGGTGGAGATCGACTGGACCCTCGAGGCGGCGGAGAAGGGCGGCTTTCCCCACTACATGCTCAAGGAGATCTACGAGCAGCCCTGGGTCCTGGAGAACACCCTGGGGGGGCGCCTAAGGGAAGAGGAAGGGGATGTGGAGCTCGGCCTCGCCCTGGACCCCAAGGAGGTGGAAAGGGTCCACTTCCTCGCCTGCGGCACCGCGGCCTACGCCGGCTGGTACGGCAAGTACCTCATGGAGATCCTGGCTCGCCTTCCCTCCGAATGGGAGGTGGCCAGCGAGTACCGCTATCGCGACCCCGTGGTGAACGGGAAAACCCTGGCCATCGCCATCAGCCAGTCTGGGGAAACCATCGACACCCTCGAGGGCGTCCGCGAGGCCAAGGCCAAGGGGGCCCGCACCCTGGGGGTCATCAACGCCAAGGGTTCCAGCATCACCCGGGAGGTGGAGGAGGTGCTTTACATCCACGCCGGGCCCGAGATCGGCGTGGCCTCCACCAAGGCCTACACCGCCATGCTGGCGGCCATGGCCCTGTTGGCGGTGCGCTTTGGCCGGGGGCGGGGCACCCTCTCCCCGGAAGCGGCCCAGGCCCTCATCCGGGAGATGCGCAAGCTTCCCCGCCTGGTGGAGGAGGCCCTGGAAAAGCGGCCCATCGTGGCCCACATCGCCGAGAAGTACCACCAGGCCCAGGACTTCCTCTTCCTGGGCCGCCACGTGCAAGCCCCCACCGCCTACGAGGGGGCCTTGAAGCTCAAGGAAATCAGCTACATCCACGCCGAGGCCTACCCCGCTGGGGAGATGAAGCACGGCCCCATTGCCCTCATCGACGAGCACCTCCCCGTGGTGGTCCTGGCCACCCAAGGGCCCCTTTACGAGAAGACCCTCTCCAATATCCAAGAGGTGCGGGCCCGGGGGGGCAAGATCATCGCCGTGGCCACGGAGGGGGACGAGGGGATCCGGAAGCTCGCCCAAGATGTGATCTACGTGCCCGAGACCCACCCCCTCCTGGCCCCCATCGTGAGCGTGGTGCCCTTGCAGCTCCTTGCCTACGAGGTGGCGGTGCTCCTGGGCCGGGACGTGGACCAGCCCAGGAACCTGGCCAAGAGCGTGACCGTGGAGTAGACTAGATAATTTCCAAAAATTTTGCCACCACCTCCGGGTCCAGGCTCCTCCCCGCCTGGGCCCGGAGGTCCTCCAAAGCCTCCTCCTTGCTCCAAGCCCGCTTGTAGGGGCGTTCAGAGATGAGGGCGTCGTAAACATCCACCACGGCGAAGATGCGGGCCTCGAGGGGAATGGCCTCCCCCTTGAGGCCGAAGGGGTAGCCGGAGCCATCCCAGCGCTCGTGATGGTAGAGAACCACGTTCAAAGCAGTCTGGGGCAAAAAGGAGAGGTTCCGCAAAATCTCCAAGCCCACCTCGGGGTGGGTTTTCACCACCTTCCACTCTGCCGTGGAAAGAGCGGTGGGCTTGCGCAGGATCTCGTCGGGCAAGGCCAACTTGCCCAGGTCGTGGAAGTAGGCCCCCAGGCGGAGGCCCTCGAGGTCGGAAAACCCCAAGGCTTGACCCAAGCGAAAGGAGAGCTCCGCCACCCGCTCCGTGTGCCCCTGGGTTTCCAGGTCCCGGTACTCCAATACCCGGGAAAGGGCCCTCAGCGCCGCCTCGCGGGTGCTTTTGAGAACCCGCAGGTGAAAGAGCCGCTCTAAAGCCTCCTCCAACCGCTTGGCCACCACCTGCAAAACCGCCTCGTCCTCCGAGCGGTAGGGCACCTTTTCTCCAAAAGAGCCCAAGGCCAACACCCCGTACCGCCGCCCTTCGGGTTTTAAGGGAACCAAGAGGGCCGAACGCAACCCTGCTTCCACGTAGGGCCTTAGGGCCCCGGGAAAATGGGCGTAGTCCTCCACGTAAATGGGGCTTTCCCAAAGCCGAGGGTGGCCCAAAAGCCCCTCGCCAAAGCGGATGGGGTGCTCCACGTAAAGCCGGGGAAAGCCGGGGGGGTAGCGGCCCGCCCTCACCGCCGGCCGCACCCGCCCCCCCTGGAACAGGTAAAGGGCTCCGCCATGATAGGGGGTTAGTTTGAGCAGGGTTTCCAAGGCCTCCTGGGCCATCGCTAAGGGATCACGGGCGCTTTCTAAAGCAAGGGAAAGCTCCAAAAGGGCCCGGTTGCGCTCCGCTTCTTCCTGCGCCCGCTCCAAGGCCTCAATCCGGCCCAGGACCATTCCCGCCGCTTCCGCCAGGGCCTGCAGCCAGAAGCGCTCCTCGGGGAGGATTTCCCCCACGCCCCCGGCAGTGTCCATGGAGAGCACGCCTAACACCCTTCCCCGCGGATCCCGAAGGGGAACACCCAGGTAAACCCCGGGCTGCGGCTGGCCCGTTAGGAAGACCACCCGGGGATCCTGGGAAACATCGGGTACGAAAAGGGGCTCCCCGCTTTCTAACACCACCCAAGAAACCCCTTTACCCCGGGGCAAGCGGAAGCCCACCCGCTGCCGGGAAAGCCCCTCCGCCGCCACCAGCTCCAAGGCGTCTTCCTCCGGACGATAGAGAAAAAGGAGAACCGAGACCGCCCGGGTTTGGGCTTTGGCCGCCTGCACCACCTGGCAAAAGACCTCTTCCCGCCGTTCCAAAGGTGCAAGGAGACGCCACGCCCGGACCAGGGCCTCCAGGCGCTTAAGCTCCAGCGTCCCTGAAGCCATGACGCCCTTCACTCTACCAGGTGAACCGAGGAAGGCAGGGGGATAAGCTTTAACCAAGCCTCGGCCTCAAAGGAGCGGCGCCAGGGAAAGGCGAGGGCCTCGAGGTCTACCCGGTACCCTTCCCACGCCACGTAGGGCCAAAGGGAAGCCACCCCCAGCGCCTCCTCCCCCAAGGGCTCGGGAAAATGGCCCCGCACCCAAGGCCTCCCCACCTCTCCCCACCAGTAGGCGAAGTAGGCCTCAGCCAGGCGCCGAAGGCGCTCTTCCCGGTCCCTTAGAAAAAGCCCCCCTTGGGCCAGGGCGCTCCCCAGGTTGTTGGCGGGGGTGCCCCAGGCGGCGTAGGCGGCAAGCCGACCGTAAAGCCCTAGGGCCTGGAGGTACCCCATGAGCCCCGCATCCCCCCGGTTCACCCGGCTGAGGTCGGCCAAGGCCACGGGGTGGCGGGCCATGAGGGCCATGAGCTTTAGGAGGACCTTCCTTGGCTCCCCACCCCCGTAGGCGAAGAGGACGAGGTCAGGGGCGGCGGTAAGGGGCACCGCCTCCGCCTGGGCGCTTCGCAACAGCCCCGCCACCGTTTCCCCCAAGGGTATGCCCTCGTAGGGGGTGGCCCGCTCCGGGGAAACCCCCTCGTAGACCACCGCCACCCTAAGCCCCGGGCGCACGGCCCGGAGGAGAAGGACCTGCCCCGCCTCGTCCGCCCCCGGACGGCTGGGATAGGGCAGGGCCTGGGCCTCCTTGGGGGCGGGTGAGCCCCGCACGGCGTCGTCCCACACCGCTTCCAGGTAAAGCCCCTTCAAAGCGGCCCACGGGGCGAGGGCGTGGAGGACTTTTAGGTTTCGCTCCCTCTGGGTGGCGTCCCAACGGGGCACCACGCCGAAGAGGAAGACCTCCCCGCCATACCGCACCCTCCAGGCCAAAAGGAACCCCAGCCGGGCCAGGGCGTCCTCAGGGGGAAGGTCCAGGTGGCGGCTTTGCAGAAGCCCACCATACGCTAGGGCGTCCAGGCTGGCGACCAAGCGCTCTCCCGGGGTGGAAAGGAGCCAGGCCCTAAGGAGGGGAAGGTCCGCCCCCTCGAGGCCCCGGTACACCTCCCGCGGAGGGCAACGCACCCCCTCCCAGCCACAAGGGGCCCAGTTGGGCGGGCGGTCGTCCAAGGGAAGGTACACAACCCCCGCCCCCAGGGCGAACCCCCACAAAAGGGCGAAGAAGGCGAGCCTGGCCACGCCTTCTTAGGGTTTGGCGGCTTCCCCTTGGGCCTTGGCCTCGTGTTCCGCCAGGTACTTCTCCGCGGTCATGGCCGCCCGGGTGCCCGCCCCCACGCTGGTGGTGAGCTGGCGGTAGATGGGGTCGGCCACATCCCCGGCGGCGAAGATGCCCGGCACCGAGGTGTACACCTCGTCCCGCACCGCCACGTAGCCATCGGGCCTGAGCTCCACCACCCCCTTGAGGAAGCCCGTGTTGGGCTCGTGGCCGATGAAGACGAAGACCCCGTCCGTGGGGTAGACGTATTCCTCCCCCGTCTTCAGGTTCTTTAGCCGCACCCCCGTCACCTGGTCCTCGCCCAGGATCTCCGTGACCACGTGGGAGAAGAGGAAGTGCATCTTGGGGTTCTGGAAAGCCCGGGCCTGGGCTAGCTTGTTGGCCCTAAGCTCATCCCGGCGGTGGACCAGGGTCACCTTGCGAGCGAACTTGGTGAGGAAAAGCCCCTCCTCCACGGCGGCGTCCCCCCCGCCCACCACCACCACCTCCTTGTCCCGGTAAAAGAAGCCGTCGCAGGTGGCGCAGGTGGACACCCCACGGCCGTAGAACTTGTCCTCGCCGGGAACGCCAAGCCGCCTGGGGTTGGCCCCGGTGGCCACGATGACCACCCGGGCGGGGTAGCTCCGCTCAAACCCCCGGACCAAGAAGCCCTCCTCCAGGGGCTCTATCCCCAGGACCTCGTCCATGACGATCCTGGCCCCGAACTTCTCCGCCTGTTGCACCATGCGGCTAGCCAACTCGGGCCCGGAGATGCCCTCGGGAAAGCCGGGGTAGTTTTCCACCTCCTCCGTCTGGGCAATCTGCCCCCCCGGGAGGCCTTTTTCCACGATGACCGTCTTGAGGCCTGCCCGGCCCGTATAAATACCTGCGGTGAGGCCCGCCGGCCCCCCGCCCAGGATGACCACGTCGTAGCGCTCCTCCGCCGCCCCGCTCGCTGAGAGTCCTGCCAAGGAAAACTCCATCTCTCCCCTCCTTCGCTTCCAGGCTACACCCCCAAATACCCTTGGGGGGTATATACCAAACCCAGTCTGGCGAAAGGACTTCCCCCTGTCAAGGGAAAAAGGCAATCCGAGCCGCTTCTGGTGACCCCAGGGGGATTCGAACCCCCGTCTCGGCCTTGAGAGGGCCGTGTCCTAGGCCTCTAGACGATGGGGCCATGCGCGGCTCGGACTGCTTCTGGTGACCCCAGGGGGATTCGAACCCCCGCCGCCGCCTTGAAAGGGCGGTGACCTAACCACTAGTCGATGGGGCCAAACATTTGGCTGGGGTGCGTGGACTCGAACCACGACCGGCGGATCCAGAGTCCGCTGTCCTGCCGTTAGACGACACCCCAGCGGCGGGCGCCCGATCCCTCGGGCAGACGATATGGTACACTCTAAAGGGCGGATTGGCAAGCCCCTGATGCCTATGGAGGAAAGCCTTTTACAAATCCTTAGCCGTTATATCTCGCCCATGGCCGCGGAAAACCTTCTGCGCCGGGCCCTAGGCCCAAGGCTGCCCGCCACCCCAGGGGAGTGGGCGCGGTTCATTGAGGCAAGCCTTTGGCCCGAGCTTGGCCGCCTCCTTCCCTTTCGCGAAATGCCTCCTGAGCTGAGGGCTTTGGTGCGGGAATTGAAGCAGCTTTCCCTCCAGGAGGCGGAAGGGGAAAGCGAGGAGGCGGAGGAGGAAGAAGCCCTTCTGGAGGAGGCGGTGGACCTCGAGGACCCCGCGGCCCGGGAACACTTGGCGAGGCGGCTGGCCCGCCTCGAGGGGGTTTTGGGGGTGGTGGTGGCCGGTAGGAGCGGGAAGGAGGAGCGTTTCGCCGGAGAACCCATCCCGCTAGAGCTCGTCCACCGCCTGCTGGCCCGCCAAGGATACGGGGTTTTCTACGCCCTCCTCCAGGAAAACGTGGTGGCCCTAAAACCCCTAGGCGTTGGGTACGTGGGCCTTCTGGCCCGCAAGGAAACCAACATCGGCCGCTTGCTCCACGCCCTGAGGCGGCTTGTACCCATCACGGAGGTTAGCGGATGAGAGGATGGCTTCCCCTGGTTCTGGCCCTTGTCCTATCGGCCCTTGCCGCACCCTTGCCCCAGGCGTATGACCGCCTGGAGGAAGCCCTGGCCCAGGTGGGCCTCGCCAACCCCACCCAGGCCCTGGCGGCCTTGGACCGGGCGCAAAGCGTGTTGCGCCAGGAGGCGGAAGGCCTTCCCCCCGTGATCCGGGACGCCGTCTTGAACAACCTCGAGGGCCTGCGGCAGGCGGTGGTGCAAAAAAGCCGGGCAGACCTAGAAGCCCGGCTTCTCCTCGTTCGCCATCTCTTGGGCAAGGCGCTTTACGATGGGTTCTTCCAGGCGAGCCCCTCGGAAAAGCCCGCCTACCTCAGCCGCCTGGCCCGGGCCACGGGCCTGCCCCCGTCGTTAACCCAGGAGGTCCAGGGCCTAGGAGCAGAGGAGGCCAGGCGCCGCCTGGAAGCCCACTTCCTCCAGGCCATGAGCCAGGACCTGGGCCGGGCCTTGGATGCGGCCTCGAGGCCCGAGGCCTACCTGGCCTTGGCCCGGGCCTACGCCCGCTTTTTGGTGGTCCAGGATAGCCCGCAAAGCACCCTTAAGGCCCAGGACTTCATCCAGGCCCTGGCCAAGGTTTCCTCCGGGGAGGGCTTCCGCCCCGAGGTAAAGGGGCTTTTGGACCGGGTGGCTGCCTGGCGCCAGGCCCTCCTGGCCCCCGCCCCCAAAGCCCAGGCCAGCCCCACCCCTGCCCCGGCCCCCACCACACCCCCCGCCGCCCCTGCACCTTCCCCCACATCTACCGCACTCCCCAGCCCCTCCCAATCCTCCGCAATCCCTCCCGCAGACACAGCTCAGGCCAGCCCTCCTTCAGTGGAAACCTTCTACACCCCGCCTTGGATGGACCGAGCTACTGCGGAGGCGGTGCGCCGTCAAGCCTACACTTTGGGCTATAACTACAACTTTGAGCTGCTGGAAGCCCTAAACCAAACCCAAGCGGAAGTGGGCCTGGCCATTGCGACCTTAGGGCGGGGAAACCTAGCACAGGGGAGATACCACCTGGACCGGGCGTTGTGGCAGTTCCGCGCCAACCTCGAACCAGTTTTTGCCGTCATTGATCCCACCCTTACGGACCAGATTTCCCGCACCCTTGTGCACCTCTCAGGGGCCACGGGCATCCGAACCTTAGATGCCTTGGTGGTATATGAGGCCCTGGAAGAGCTCAAGCAGGCGTTTGGCCAAGGACCTAGCGAAAACCCTTGGCTCTTCTTGAAGCTTCTACTGGCCCAAACAGCGGGTGTCCCCCGGGCAGTCTTCTTCCTCTTGGCCGCTGCCTTGAGTCTTTTTCCCCTTTACCTCATCCGCCTTACCTTCGGCGGGCGGAACGTGTATTGGAACCTCTTGGGCCTCGCCTTCCTTTTCCTCTTTTTGCCCATTCTGGCCGAAGGGCTTTCCTACTTTGGCTCGGTCATGGCCGACTACGGCAACCTGCCCTTCTTAGGTTTTCTTTCCAACCTTTCTATCGGCCAGGGCCTTATCCCCTACCTTGCGTGGGGACTTACCGTGTTCTTGGTGGTAGCGCTGGCCGGGGCGGGGCTGAGGGGCATCGCCGCCCAGTTCGGCCTCCTGAAGGAGCGGGGGGAGGAGGTGGCCGCCACCGCCGAGCGCCCCGCCTCCACCTTGACCAGCGAAACCATCGTGGAGTGGGACGAGGAGTTTTAGCCGAGCCGGGTGCCGGGGACGACCCCGTACCCCCGGGCCCAATCGGCAGCGGGCATGGGGCGCTTGCCCTCGGGCTGGACTTGGAGAAGGCGGATAAGCCCCTCCCCGGTGCCCACCAAGACCCCTTCCCGGTCCACCGCCTGGACCACCCCGGACTCCCCCTCCCCGGGTTCGGGCCGCATGGCCAGGACCTTGACCCGCTTGCCCCGGTGGAAGAAGTAGGTTCCCGGCCAGGGCTGCACCCCCCGGTGGCGGTTGTAGATGGCCTGGGCGCTTTCCTCAAAGCGGATCCGCCCCTCCTCCTTGGTGAGGAGGGGGGCGTAGGAGGGCTCTCCCTCCTGGGGCATAGGGGTGAGGCGGGGAAGGTCTTGGAGCACCTCTAGGAGGAGCTCTATGCCCTTATCCCGAAGGCGCTTGGCCAGGGCCTCGGCATCCTCCTCGGGAGCGATTTCCGTGCGCCAAAGGGCGTAAAGGGGTCCGGTGTCTACCCCCTCCTCCGTCCTCATGATGGCCACCCCGGTTTCCTTCTCCCCCCGGATGAGGGCCCAGGGCACGGGGGCGGGCCCCCGGTACTTGGGAAGGAGGGAGGGGTGGAGGTTGAGGAAGCCGTAGGGGGGCACCTCGAGGACCTCCTTGGGCAGGATCTTGCCGTACGCGGCGGTGACCGCCACCTCAGGGGCCGCCTTCCGGAAGGCCTCGAGAAACTCCGGGTCCCTGAGCCGCTTTGGCTTCAAAAGGGGAAGCCCGTGGGCCAAGGCGTACTGGGCCACGGGGCTCGGGGCAGGCTTCAGGCCCCGCCCCTTGGGCTTGTCCGGCTGGGTCACCACCAAGACCACCTGGTGGTGGCGGTTTAGGGCGTCCAGCACGGGCACCGCCCACTCGGGGGTGCCGAAAAAGGCCACCCTCATCGCCCGGAAAGCTCCTTGAGGAGCGCCCTGGCCTCCTTTTGCATGCGGGCCAGCTCCGCCCGGTTCGCCTCCAAGAAGGCCTCCCGCTTAGGCTTAGGCAGGCGCTCAAAGAAGAGGACGCCGTCCAGGTGATCCATCTCGTGTTGGAAGACCCGGGCCATGTACCCCTCCAGCTCCAGGGTGCGGGGGGTGCCCTCCTCGTCCTGGTAGGCCACGCGGATGCGCTCCGCCCGGGGAACCTCCTCGGAGTACAGGCCGGGAAGGGAAAGGCAGCCTTCCGTGCCCTCCACCTCCCCCTCCCGGTAGAGGAGGACGGGGTTGGCCACCACATAGACCCGGCGCACCAGGTCGCGAAGCGGCCGCTCTTCCTCCTCGGGCTCGTCGGCGTACTCCACGGCCACGAAAAGGCGCTCAGAAAGCCCTATCTGCGGGGCAGCGAGGCCCACCCCCCTGGCGTCAAACATGGTTTCCAGCATGTCCTCGGCCAGCCTTTTCACCCGGGAAAAATCCCGCACGGGCTGGGCCCGCTTGCGCAAGACCGGGTCGCCGTAGAGGCGGATAGGGTAGATCATCCTAGCTATTGTAGCGCAACCCGTACCCTTCCCAAAACCTGGCCCACCGCCTGGACCCCAGGGGGAAGGTCGAGGAGCAGGGGGCCTTCCACCATCCCGGGGCGGAAGCCCCCTTGGGGCCTGGCCTCCACCTCCTTCAGGCCCTCCAGAGCCTCCCTGGGCCCCACCACCTGGACGGCCTTGGGGGCGTAGTCCTCCACCACCATCCCCGCTGGCGGGCGGAAGACCAGGGGCACTTCCTTGCGGAAAAGGGGGGCCTCCCGGGCCACAAGGCGCACCTTCTTGGGCGTGAGCTCCACCCCCGGCAAGGGACCTTCTAGACCGAAGGCGGTGAGGGTAGCCTCCTCGTTCCCCAGGTCCAGCCCCAAGGCCACCACCGCCTGCTCCACCTGGCTCCGCGGGCCCCTGGCCTCCACGAAGGCGGGATCGGTGGTCACCCAGGCACCCTGGGAAAGAACCTCCACGGGCAAGGTGCGGCTTAAGACCGCCTCCACCCGCCCTTCCACCCGGGCGGGCCGCACCTCCAGGACCTCCACCCCCTGGGGCACCGCCACCCGCACCTCCCGGGCGAAGGCCCCCTCCACCTCGGAGAGGTCCAGGTAAGCGGAGACGGGGGGCGTGCCCTCCACCAAGGGGGCCGGCCCCCGGAGGCGCAGGAGGACCTCCTTAGGGACACCCTCCGCCACCTTCTCCCCTTCCAGGCCCAAAACCCGCAAGGGCACGCTCACCGCCCGCTCCACCACCGGGGCCCTTTCCCTCAGGGAGTACCAGAGGGCTAGGGCCGCCAAAAGGGCCAGGAGGAAGCCGCCCCAGTCACGCACGGACCGCCTCCTTCAAGCGCTCCCGCAGGGCCTCGAGGGCCAACGGGGGGGATAGCCTTCCCCCCTCGGCCAGCCGGATGGCCCCCGTTTCCTCGCTCACCACCAGGACCAAGGCGTCGGAAACCTCGGAAAGCCCCAAAGCGGCCCGGTGCCGGGTGCCCAGGCCCAGCCGGGCCTCGGAAAGGGGGAAGATGCACCCTGCGGCGAAGACCCGGTCCCCCCGGAGGATGGCCCCCCCGTCGTGCAGGGGGGTGCCGGGGTAGAAGAGGGTTTCCAGAAGCCTGGCGGTAAGCCTCGCCTCCAGCACCTCCCCCGTGGCGGCGTACTCCCCCAAGGGGGTGCGCCGCTCTATGGCGATCAGGGCCCCGTAGCGCCGCTCGGAAAGGCGGGCAAGGCCTAGGAGGAGCTCCTCCAAGGCCAAGGAGGCGGCCCGGGGGCCCTGCGTCCGGCCTAGCCGCTCCAAAAGCCCCCTGAGCTCCGGCTGGAAGACCACGACGAGGGCGAAGGCCCCTAAGGTGGCGGCGTTGCCCAAAAGCCAGGACAAGGTGGAAAGCCCAAGGAGGCTAGCCAAGAACCAGACCAGGAGGTAGACCAAAACCCCCCGCACCAGATTTAGGGCCCGGGTGCCAGCGATGAGCCGCCAAAGGTAGTAAAAGAGCACAGCCACCAGGAGGATGTCCAAGAGGTCGCGCCAGGTGAAGGGCATGGCTAGCGGATGGGCGTCCCCGGGCCCTCCCAGGGAAGGCCAAAGAGCCTGGCCCAGGTGGCCCCGAGGTCGGCAAAGGTGTCCCGGGTGCCCAGGTCCCCCTCCACCCCCGGCCCCACCCAAAGAAGCATCCCATATTCCCGGGTGTGGTCGGTGCCGAAGAAGGTGGGGTCGTTTCCATGGTCGGAAACCAGGAAAAGGTGGTCCTCAGGGCCCAAGGCAGCGAGGAGCTGGGGAAGAAAGCGGTCCACCTGGACTAAGGCCTCGCCGTAGCCCAAGGGGTCACGGCGGTGGCCGTACTTGCTGTCAAAGTCCACTAGGTTGACCAAGAGGAGGCCAGAAAAGGGCTCCTGCATGAGGGCCAAGGTCTTTTTCAGGCCGTCGGTGTTGTCCTTGGTCTTCACCTCCCGGGTGAAGCCCCGGTGGGCGTAGATGTCGGGGATCTTCCCCACCCCCACCACCTCGAGGCCCCCCTCCTTCAGCACGTCCAGCACGTTCCTGGGCGGCTCCAGGGCGAAGTCCTTGCGGTGCTCCTCCAGGCGGTAAAAGTTCCCCGGGCTTCCGGCGAAGGGCCGGGCGATGACCCGGGCCACCTGGTACTCGCCCACAAGCATCTCCCGGGCCACCTGGCAAAAGCGGTAGAGCTCCTCCAGGGGCACCACCTCCACGTGGGCCGCCACCTGGAAGACGGAGTCCGCCGAGGTGTAGACGATGGGGTAGCCCGTCTTGAGGTGGGCCTCGCCGTAGTGGCGGATGGCCTCGGTGCCGGAGTAGGGCCGGTTCAACAGCCAGCCCCGAACCCCAATCCGCTCGGCCCAGGCGCGCAGGAGCTCCTCGGGAAAGCCCTCGGGAAAGGTGCGGAAAGGCCTTTCCAGGTAGACGCCCACGAACTCCCAGTGCCCCGTGGTGGTGTCCTTGCCCGGGTTCACCTCCCGCATACGGCCAAACCCCCCCTGGGGGGAGGAAGGCCGCTCCAAGGTATGCACCCCCGGCACAAGGCCCAAGCCCAAGGCGGCGAAGTGGGGAAGGGCGATCCCCGCCTTCAACACCGTGTGGTCCAGGGTGTCCGCCCCCTCGTCCCCGAAGCTGGGGGCATCGGGGAGGTAGCCGAGCCCCACGGAGTCCAGGACAATGGCCGTGACCTTCATCAGGAACGAAGCCCCTCTTCGTCCTCCTCCTCCGCCAAGGCCATGAGCTCCTCCGGGGTCATCTCGGAAAGGGCCCGCACCGCCTGGAACTCCTCCAATAGACCCCGGATCTCCTCCATGGCCTCCTCCAGGGAGAGCTCCCCGTCCTTGTACTCGTCCACCACCTCTTCGATGGCCTCGAGGATCCCCACCGCCGCGCTCGCCTGGGAAAGGGCCTGGGCCATCTCGGAAAGCCTTTCCGCTAGGTCCATGCCCCCATGCTACCCCAAAAGCTCGGCGAGCCGCGAGAGGGCCCGGCCGTACTTCTTGGCGAAGGGCCCGTGGCGGTAGCTTTCCGGGAAGACCTCCTTAAGGGGTACCCCGGAAACGCGCAGGGCCAGGCCCAGGTTGTAGAGCTGGTCCACGAAGTGCACGAAGCGCAGGGCGTCGTTCTGGTCGGGTATGGGGGCGAGGCCCTGAAGGTAGACCGCCTCCAAACCCTCAAAGAGGTAGCGGTAGCGGATGGGGTGCAGGGCGCGGAGGTGGGCGAGGAGCCCGGGGAAGGGGTCCAGGCTTTTGGGCCTGGGGTCTTCCCGGTAAAGGGCCAAAAGGGCTGCATCGCCCAAGGGCTCGGGGAGGCGCTCGGGGTCGCGGTGGCGAAAGTCCTCCCCCTCTATGCGCTCCACGGCGAAGCGCTTGGCCAGGCTTTGGATCTGGTGCTTGAACTGCTCGGCGTTGAAGCGGCCCTCCCCTAAGGCCCCCGGGGGGGTGTTGGAGGTGGTGGCCACCCTCAAGCCCTGGTCCATGGTGAGGGCCAGGAAGTGGGTGGCCATCTGGGCGTTCCCCGGGTCGTCCAGCTCAAACTCGTCCAGGAAAAGGTAGCGAAGTTCGGCGAACCGCCTCGCCCCTTCCCTAAGCCCCATGAGGCCCAGGGTGTAGGTGAGCTCCTCAAAGGTGAGGAAGGCCTTGGGCGGGGGGGCCTCCAGGTAGGCCGCCACCAGGAGGTGGGTCTTCCCCACCCCAAACCCCCCGTCCAGGTAGATCCCCTGGGGCCCCGGCATCCGGGGCCGGAACAGGCCCTTGGGCCGGTCATGCACCCATCTTCGCAGCCTTTCCTTGGCCAAGGCCTGGGAAGGATAGCGGGGGTCGGGCCGGTAGGCGGCAAAGGTGGCCTTCCGGAAGCGGGGCGGGGGCACGAAGCTCGCCAAGAGCCTTTCCAGGTCCACCTCGGGATGGCGGTCCACCAGGCGCATATAGGGCATTCTACGGGGGGTGGTCCTGGGGCGTTCCCTCTGCTACCCTAGAGGGGTATGGTGCGGCTTTACGGCGTCCCGGGGTGCGGCCCCTGTGAAATCGTGAAGATGTTCCTGGCGCAAAAGGGCGTGCCCTTCAGCTTCGTCAACGCCCGCGAGGACCAGGAGGCGGCGAAAAAGGTGGCGGAGCTCGCCGGGAGCCCCACCGCCGGGGTGGTCCTGGAGTGGAACGGCAAGACCGAGGTCATCCGCGGAGTATCCCCCGCCGCCCTGAACGCCTGGTACGCCCGCTACCGGGAAGAAAAGGCCTCCTGAAGCGCTTTTAGGTGGTGGGCCTCGTGATAGGCGGCGGCCCGCACCCAGCCCAAGGCGGTGAGCTCCCCAAAGAAGGGGTGGGGGAAGGTGGCGGGGTGGTGGGGATTGGCCTTCCCGGCCTCCTCCAGGAGAAAGGCCCGGGCCCTTTCCAAAAGGGCAAGCACCTCTTCCTGGGAAAGCCCCCCTTGGGGCCTCACCCCCTCGGGGGCCTGGGGCTTGCCGTCCTTGTACTCCCCGGGCTTCACGGAAACGGGCGGGAGGACTTCCCCTGCCGCCACCCGCCGCAGCCGCCTTAGAACCCGGGCGGTGGACTCCTCCACCAAGGCGATGTGCTCCGCCACCATAAGGGGCGTCCAGGCCCCTTCCCGCAAGGGGCGGGCAAGCCAATCGGGCTCGGCCCCCTGCAAAAGGGCAAGGAGGGCTTTTCGGCTTTCCCCAAGGCGCGAAAGGGCCTCTTCCCAAGTGCCGTAGGCGTCCAGTTCCATACCTCAGGATACCAGGGCGCTCCTCCGCCTGGGGGCGGCCCCAGCTTGAAGACCTCCCCTTCCCTAGGCTCGAGGCGAACGTATGCCAGGCCCTTTGGGAGGAGCGGGAAAAGCGTGGGGTTCGTAGCCGCCCAAAAGGGTTTTCCTGCCCTGCGAGGGGTATAATCCCCCCATGCTCACCCTGGACCTGTCCGGCAAGAAGGCCCTGGTCATGGGGGTCACCAACCAGCGGAGCCTGGGCTTCGCCATCGCCGAAAAGCTAGCGCAAGCGGGAGCCGAGGTGGCCCTAAGCTACCAAGGGGAAAGGATCCGCCCCGAGGCGGAAAAGCTGGCCGAGGCCCTGGGGGGCGCCCTCCTCTTCCAGGCGGACGTGACCCAAGACGCCGAGCTGGACGCCCTTTTCGCCGGCCTGAAAGAGGCCTGGGGAAGCCTGGACTACCTGGTCCACGCCATCGCCTTCGCCCCCCGGGAAGCCATGGAGGGGAGGTACCTGGACACCCGGCGGCAGGACTGGCTTTTGGCCCTGGAGGTTTCCGCCTACTCCCTGGTGGCGGTGGCCCAGCGGGCCGAAGCCCTGCTCAACCCCGGGGGCAGCATCGTCACCCTCACCTACTACGCCAGCGAGAAGGTGGTGCCCAAGTACAACGTCATGGCCATCGCCAAGGCTGCCTTGGAGGCGAGCGTCCGCTACCTGGCCTATGAGCTCGGGCCCAAGGGGGTGCGGGTGAACGCCATCTCCGCTGGCCCCGTGCGCACCGTGGCCGCAAGGAGCATCCCCGGCTTCACCAAGATGTACGACCGGGTGGCCCAGACCGCCCCCCTCAAGCGCAACGTCACCCAGGAGGAGGTGGGCAACCTAGGCCTCTTCCTCCTCTCCCCCTTGGGAAGCGGCATCACCGGGGAGGTCATCTACGTGGACGCGGGGTACCACATCATGGGGATGGAGCTGGAGTAGGGCGCACCTCTTTTTTCTCCCCCACTTCCGCTAGCATGGAGGGGATGAGACGGCCCACGCCCACGGTCTGGGTAGGGCGGGTGCCTGTGGGAAGCGCCCACCCCATCGCCGTGCAGTCCATGACCAACACCCCCACCGCCGACATAGAGGCCACCTTTCGCCAGGTGGCGGAGCTCTACCGGGCGGGAAGCGAGATCGTTCGCCTTACGGTGAACGACGAGGCAGCGGCCCAGGCGGTGCCCAAGATCAAGGAAAGGCTCCTTGGGGAGGGGATAGACGTCCCCTTGGTGGGGGATTTCCACTTCAACGGCCACCTCCTTCTGCGGAAGTACCCCAAAATGGCGGAAGCCCTGGACAAGTTCCGCATCAACCCGGGCACCCTAGGCCGGGGCCGCCACAAGGACCTCCACTTCGCCGAGATGGTGCAGATGGCCCTGGACCTGGGCAAGCCCATCCGCATCGGGGCCAACTGGGGTAGCCTGGACCCTGCCCTCCTCACCGAGCTCATGGACCGAAACGCCAAGCGCCCGGAGCCCAAAAGCGCCCACGAGGTGGTCCTCGAGGCCCTGGTGGAAAGCGCCGTCCGCTCCTACGAGGCGGCCCGGGAGCTGGGCCTGGGGGAGGACAAGATCGTCCTTTCCGCCAAGGTGTCCAAGGCCCCCGACCTGGTCTGGGTCTACCGGGAGCTGGCCCGGCGCACCCCAGCCCCCCTCCACCTGGGCCTCACCGAGGCGGGGATGGGGGTGAAGGGGATCGTGGCCTCCGCCGCCGCCTTGGCCCCCCTCCTTTTGGAGGGGATTGGGGACACCCTCCGCGTCTCCCTCACCCCCGCCCCCGGCGAACCCCGCACCAAGGAGGTGGAGGTGGCCCAGGAGATCCTCCAGGCCCTGGGCCTCAGGACCTTCGCCCCCGAGGTGGCGAGCTGCCCCGGGTGCGGCCGCACCACCAGTACCCGCTTCCAGGAGCTTGCGGAAGAGGTTTCCCGCCACCTCAAGGAGAAGCTCCCCGAATGGAGGAAGCGCTACCCCGGGGTGGAAGGGCTCAAGGTGGCGGTGATGGGCTGCGTGGTGAACGGCCCCGGGGAGAGCAAGCACGCCCACATCGGCATCTCCCTCCCAGGGGCGGGGGAAGAACCCAAGGCCCCCGTCTACGCCGATGGCAGGCTCCTCACCATCCTCAAAGGGGACAACCTGGCGGAGGAGTTCCTAAAGCTTCTGGAAGCCTACGTGAAGGAGCGCTTCGCCCCCCAGGCCGGATGAAGCCCTTCGCCTTCCGCATAGAAGCCCAAAGCGGCCGAGCCCGGGTGGGCCGCTTCTACACCCCCCACGGGGCAGTGGAAACCCCCCTTTTCATGCCCGTGGGCACCCAAGGTTCGGTGAAAGGCCTGCTACCCCGGGACCTAAAGGAGATCGGTAGCCAAATCCTCCTGGCCAACACCTACCACCTCCTTCTGCGCCCGGGGCCGGAGCGGGTGAGGGCCCTCGGAGGGCTTCACGGCTTCGCCGGGTGGCAAGGGCCCTGGCTCACGGACTCCGGGGGGTTCCAGGTGATGAGCCTGGGGCACCTCCGGCGCATAGACGAGGAAGGGGTGGTCTTCCAAAACCACCTGGACGGGAGCCTCGTCCGGCTCACCCCGGAAAGGAGCATCGCCGTGCAGGAGGCCCTGGGGGCGGACATCGTCATGGCCTTTGACGAGTGCCCCCCCTACCCCGCAAGCCGGGCCTACCTAAAGGCTTCCTTAGAGCGCACCCTGCGCTGGCTGGAGCGCTCTCTAAGGGCCAAGACCCGCCAGGACCAAGCCCTCTTCGGCATCGCCCAAGGGGGGACGGACCCCGAGCTAAGGCGGCTTTCCACGGAGGAAACCCTCCGCTTCGACCTACCCGGCTACGCCATCGGGGGGCTGGCGGTGGGGGAGCCCAAGGAGGCCATGTTCGCCATGGTGGCCCTTTCCACCGAGCTCCTCCCCGAGGACCGCCCCCGTTACCTCATGGGGGTGGGCCACCCGGAAGACCTGGTGGCGGCCATAGGGCTTGGGGTGGACCTTTTCGATTGCGTCTACCCCACGCGCACGGGCCGCTTCGGAAGCGCCCTGGTGCCCGAAGGCCGCCTCAACCTGAAAAACGCCCGCTTCCTGGAGGAAAAGGGTCCCCTGGAGGAAGGGTGCGACTGCTACACCTGCCAGAACTTCAGCCGGGGCTACCTGGCCCACCTGGTGCGGGCTGGAGAGATGCTGGGGGGGATCCTCCTTTCCCTACACAACCTGCGCTACCTCCACCGCCTTACCGAGGGCGCACGGGAGGCCATCCGGCAAGGGTCCTACGGGGCCTTCGCCCGCGCCTTCGCCGAGCGGCGCTTCGGCCGGGAGGTGCCCCTTTGGTTCCGGGAGGCCCTGGTGGCGGGGGGGCATTGGTAGAATGCCCTTGGTATGACGCCAAGGCACCTTATCCTGGGCCTCCAGCACACGGTGGCCATGTTCGGGGCCACGGTGCTGGTGCCCCTCCTCACCGGGCTGAACCCGGCGGTGGCCCTCTTCACCGCCGGGGTAGGTACCCTGGTTTTCCACCTGGCCACGGGACGGATGGTGCCTGTCTTTTTAGGCTCCAGCTTCGCCTTCATCGCCCCCATCCTGGCGGCCAAGGAGGCGGGGTTTTCCCTGGCGGCGGTGGGGGGCGGGATTGTGGCGGCGGGCCTCGTCTACGCCCTTTTTGCCCTTTTGGTACTCCTCATCGGCTCGGAACGGGTGCGCCAGGTCTTCCCCCCGGTGGTCACGGGGCCAGTCATCGTGGTCATCGGCCTAACCCTGGCCCCGGTGGCGGTGGGCATGGCGGCCAAGGACTGGCTTTTGGCCGTGGCCACCTTCTTGGGAGCGGTGGTGAGCGCCGTGTTTTTGCGCGGGCTTTTCCAGATGATCCCCGTGCTCCTTGGGGTGGGGGTGGGGTATGTCCTGGCCCTCCTCCTGGGCCGGGTGGACCTAAGGCCCTTGCAGGAGGCCCCCTGGTTCGGTCTTCCCGCCTTCACCTTGGCTTCCTTTGAGTGGGGGGCGATCCTCCTGATCGCCCCTGTGGCCTTCGTCACGGTGATGGAGCACATCGGGGACATCCTCACCAACGGCCGGGTGGTGGGCAAGGACTTCTTCGTCCGCCCTGGCCTCCACCGCACCCTTTTGGGGGACGGCCTGGCCACCAGCCTGGCGGGGCTTTTAGGCGGCCCCGCTAACACCACCTACTCCGAGAACACCGGGGTTTTGGCGGTGACCAAGGTGTATGAGCCCGTGGTCCTCCGCATCGCTGCGGTCTTCGCCATCCTCCTCTCCTTCTCCCCCAAGCTCGCCGCCCTCCTCCAGACCCTGCCCCAAGGGGTTTTGGGGGGGATTTCCATGCTCCTTTTCGGCATGATCGCCTCCGTGGGCATCCGCACCCTGGCGGAGGCCGAGATCGACTTCACCCATAGCCGCAACCTCATCGTGGTCTCCGCCATTCTGGTCCTGGGCCTGGGCGGGGCGGTGGCCAACCTGGGCACGGTGCAGGTGGCGGGGGCGGCGGTGCCCCTGAAGGTGAGCGGCATGGCCCTGGCGGCCTTGGCGGGGGTGGTGCTAAACCTCCTCTTGCCCCGGCAGCTGGAGCCAGAGGAACTGGCCGCGGAGGAAGAGCGGCTCCCCTAGCCTTCCCGGTAAAAGCGGCTTTGCTTGTAGTAGTCCTCCAGGAGGACCTTGAAGAAGGCGGCGGCGGGGACCCCCAAAAGGGCGCCCCAGAGGCCAAAGAGGCTCGCCCCGGTGAGGATGGCGGCGATGGCGGTCACCGGGTGAAGCCTCGTAGCCCGGCCCACGATGAGGGGGCCGAAGAGGTTCCCCTCCAGCTGGTTGGCGAGCCACAGGACAAAAAGAGCTAGGAAGACCTTGAGCCACCCCCCCGTGGCGGCGAGGAGCAAAGCGGGCACTCCGGAGACGAGGACCCCCACGAAGGGGATGAGGTTGAAGACTCCGGCCAGAAAGCCCAGGCTAGCCGCCAGGGGCACCCCCACGAGCCATAGCCCTACCCCCACAATGAGGCCCACCAAAAAGGCCACGAGGAGTTGCCCCCGCACATAGCCCCCCACGCTCCGGTCCAGCTTGGCGGCGAGCTCCGCCACCAGGGGCTGGTACGGCTCGGGGAAGGCGCGGAGGGCGGCTTGGCCGAGGCGGGGCAGG
Source organism: Thermus sp. LT1-2-5 (assembly GCF_040363165.1). Taxonomy (NCBI): domain Bacteria; kingdom Thermotogati; phylum Deinococcota; class Deinococci; order Thermales; family Thermaceae; genus Thermus; species Thermus javaensis. The sequence continues at coordinate 57,788 of NZ_BSRG01000008.1, forward strand.
TCGTAGAGGAAGTAGAGGGAGAGGGTGAGGGCGGTGAAGAGCTGGAAAATCCCGCCCAGAAGCCCGGTGAAAAAGCCCAGGAGGTTGCCCCCTTGGGCGAGGAGGCCCTGGAGCCAGCGCACCAGGGTATCCAAAAACCCCTGCAAAAGTCCCTGGAGATTGCGGCTGGCCTCGGCCAGAACCGGGTTTAGCGCCTCAGGCACGGGCACGGCCCGAAGCCGGTCGGGCAGGGCGAGGAGCCAGGCGAAAAAGGGGTCCAGGAGCCTGGGGAGTTCCTGGGCGAGGCGGGAGAGCTCCAAGACGGTCTGGGCGGTGAGGAAGGAGGCGAGGCCCAAGAAAAGGCCCAACAGGAGGTAGACCAGGGCCACCCCCATGGCCCGGGGAAGCCTAAGCCCCTCAAAGAAACGCACCAAGGGGTGGGCCAGGTAGGCGAAGGCGAAGGCAAAGAGGAGGACAGAAAGCGCAGGCCAGGCCCGGGCCAAAAAGCGGTAAAGAAGGAAAAGGAGCAGGAGGTAGACGAAAACCCTCACGTAGGGGTTCTCCCACACCTTGGCGAAGGCCTCGCGCATGGGGCTATTCTAGGCCGAAAAAGGCCTTGGCCTGGCGCAATAGCTCCTCTCCCTTTAAGCCCTGGAAGAGGAAGCGCCCCCGGTCGGGCTCGCCCTCCCAGATCTCAAAGAGAAGCCTGGGGGCCCCGCCCTGGAGGCCGGTATTCCCCACGTAGCCCAAGGGGTCGCCCCGGTGGAGGCGGCTACCCACCTTAAGGCCCGGGTAAGGGGCCTGCAGGTGGCCGTAGACGGAGGTGCGCCCGTCCGGGTGGCGGACCCAGACCTCGAGGCCCCGCAACACCTCCATCTCCTCGGGCCCCGCCCCCTCCTTCACCCGCTCCAGGAGGGCACGGAAGGCCTCGGGGGAAGGCTCTTGGTGGTTTAAGTCCACCTTCACCACCTCGCCGCTGGCCGCCGCCACCACCCCCATGCCCCGCACCACGGGCACGCAGGCGTCCCCCGGTTGGAAGACAAAGCCGGCGCTCACCCCCTTGCGGTAGGGACGGGGGGCGCCCGGGAGGTTTTCCGGGCGCTGGGGCAGGCAGGCCCCAGGCAGGGGCAGGCGATAGCCCGCCGGGGCCCAAAGGGCCTGGGCCTTGGAGGCGGCCACCTCCTGGCGCAAGGCGGCGAGCTGCCGGCCCCGGGAGGAAAACCCCAGGGTCACCACCAGGGCGTAGAGGGAAAGGAGGAGAAGGAGGTAGTGCCCCGGTTTCCACACCACAGGGACATGCTACAGGAAAAGGGCCCCCCGCAGGGGGCCCGGGGGAGGAAGGGGGGCTAGAGGAGCTTCAGAAGCCGTTCCTTAATCTCCTTGGCGGAAAGGCCCTCTAGCTTCAGGCCCTTCGCCCTTTCCAAAAGCTCGTAAACCTTGGGGATGTGGCTTGTCGCCACGCGGAAGGTGATCTCCTGGCCCGCCACCCTCACCCGCACCTTCTGCAGGTTGGGGTACTGGCGCCGCTTAGAGATGCCCGTGGTCTTCTTGCCCACGCCCCCTTCCCGCTTGGCCTTACCCCGCCGCTGGATGCTGTTGGCCACGATGGGCCGCTTTCCGCTGATCTCACAGACCTTGGACATGGCACCCTCCCGTGCCCGAAGGCAAACCCTATGGAGTATAGCACAAAGGGCGGATTTCGGTAGACTCTGGGGGATGCCCACGGTGCTCGTGCCCTTACTCCTGGCCTTTGACCAGATCCTAAAGCTCTGGGCCCTGGAAAACCTCTCCCCCGTGCCGAAGCCCCTCTTGGGCGACCTCCTCTACCTCACCCTGGTGCAAAACACCGGGGCGGGCTTCGGCCTCCTGCAGGGAAGGGCCTTCCTCCTGGGGTGGCTGAGCCTTGGGGTGGGAGCGGTCCTCCTCTACCTCCTGGCCAAGCAGCGCTACGCCCCCCTCTTCACCCTGGCCCTTTCCCTCATCGCCGTAGGGGCCTTGGGGAACGGGATAGACCGCCTGGGCCGGGGCTGGGTGGTGGACTACCTGGACCTCGGCACCCCCTTCCCCCTCCTCGCCAACTTCCCCGTCTTCAACCTGGCGGACGTCTGCGTGACCCTGGGGGCCCTCCTCCTTCTCCTCTCCCCGAGGCGGAAGCGCAAGCGGTTTTAGCGGGCCACCAAGACCTTCTGGAAGCGCTCCAGGGCCTTTTGCAGGTTTTCCTCGCTGGTGGCGTAGGAAAGCCGCACGTGGCCGAAGGCGGCGAAGTCCGTGCCCGGGACCACGGCCACCCCCGCTTCCAAAAGCCTTTCCGCCGCCTTTATCTCGTCCTCGGCGATGGGAGCGGTGTTCATGAGCACGTAGAAGGCCCCTTGCGGGCGCACCGCCTCGAGGCCCAGTTGCGCCAAGCCCGCAAGGAGGAGGTCCCGCCGCCTGCGGTAGGCTTCGCGGGCCCTCTCCACGAAGGCGCGGGAGGCTTCCTGGTTGGTGAGGGCCTCGAGGGTGGCCCACTGGGCGATGGTGTCGGGGCTAGTGGTGGACTGGCTGGACACGTCCGCCATGGCCTTAATGACCTCCTTGGGCCCGCAGGCGTAGCCGATGCGCCAGCCCGTCATGGCGAAGGCCTTGGCCGCCCCGTTCACGGTGATGGTGCGCTCGGGGGCTACCCTTCCTGGGGAGAAGTGGGCCCCCTCATAGATGAGGTGCTCGTAGATCTCGTCGGAGATAAGGTAGAAATCGTGGGCCTGGGCCAGCTCCGCCAGGGCCCTAAGGACCTCCTCCGGGTAGACGGCCCCCGTGGGGTTGTTGGGGGAATTCACCACCAGGGCCTTGGTGCGGGGGGTGATGGCCCGCTTCACCCGCTCGGGGTCCGGCACGAAGCCCTCCTCGGGGCGGGTTTCCACCTCCACCGGCACCCCCCCGGCGAAGCGCACCATCTCCGGATAGCTCACCCAGTAGGGGGCCAGGACGATGACCTCGTCCCCAGGGTCCAAAAGGGCCTGGAAGAGGTTGAAAAGGGCCTGCTTGCCCCCCACGGTGACGATGGTCTCCTCGGGGCGCACCTCAAGGCCGTTTTCCCGCCGGAACTTCTCCGCCACCGCCTCCCTAAGCTCGGGGATGCCCGCCGGGGGGGCGTACTTGGTCTTGCCCTGGGCCAGGGCCCGCCGCGCCGCCTCCTTCACGTGCTCCGGGGTGTCGAAGTCGGGCTCGCCGGCGGTGAGGGCCACCAGGTCCACCCCTTGGCGCCTAAGCTCCAGGGCGCGGGCGTTCACCGCCACCGTGGCCGAGGGCTTCATGGCCTTGACCCTTTGCGAAAGGCCGCGCATGGCATAAGTATAGAGGGTAGCCGCTAATAGAGAAGGTGGGGGCGCTTCCCGCTTTTTTCGGTTCCCGCACCTGGGATGAGGCGGACCCCCGCTCGGACTACCCCCTGGCCTGCTCGCCGATCCCCCTTTGGCCGGGCTGCGGGAAGCCCCCGTGCTCCAGACCGGGTGGAACCCTCCTGGGCTTAGGGGCGTTGGAGAGAAGGCAGCGGTTCGCCCTGCTCGAGGAGCCTAAGCGCATCGCATAAACTTCCCTTTGCGCCCGGGCGGTGGCGCGCTTGGAAGGCGCCCTGGTCCAGAGCCCGTCTGGAAAAACCCACCTGGAAACCAAGGCCGGGCGCCCGCTTCCCGTAAGCCGCCATCCGGGAGGCCGCTACGAAGCCCCCACCGGATGGAGGAGGGGCTCTTTCCCCCGGCTGCCGGCCCGCCGCCCCACCACCCGCAGGCCCAGGGGCTCCACCGCCGCCCGGTAACGGGCAGCCTCAGGCAAAAGCTCCCCGTCGGCGTGGGCGGGGACGGGATGGGAAAAGGCCACCTCCACCTCCCGTGCGGCGAAGGCCGCCACCTGGGGATGGGAAAGGTGCTTGCCCAGAAGGAGCCGGGGAAGGATGAGGACCACCCCGGGCCGGGAAAAGCGCCGGGCCAGGACCACGGAGAGGAGGCCGTCTTGGGGGTCGGCCATGGGGGCGATGGGGATGCCGCCGCCATAGGCGGGGCCGTTCATGGCGGCCAGGAGCAAAAGGGGGCCCTGGTAAACCTCCTTCCCCTCCAAAAGGATCCGGCCCTCGGGCAGGCGGAGGTCCTTGAGCACGCTAAAGAGGGCGTAGAGGTAGCGGGGCATGCCCCGGAGGAAGGAGGGGGCGGAAAGGGCCTTCTTGGCCACCAAGGCGTCAAACCCCACGCCCAAGGAGGCGCCAAAGGGCTCGCCGTTCACCCGGCAGAGGTCCACCGCCTCCTCGGGGGCGAAAAGGGCGTGCTCCAAGGCCGCGGGCCAGGGAAGCCCCTTGAGGCCCAGCATGCGGGCGAAATCGTTCCCGCTCCCGATAGGCACCACCCCCAAGGCCTTTTCCGTGCCGGCGAGGCCCTTGAGCACCTCGTGCACGGTGCCGTCCCCCCCCACCGCCACCACCCGCGCCCCGGGGGGGGCCTCCCGCGCCAGGAGGGTGGCGTGGCCCGGCCCCTCGGTGAGGAAGGCCCTCGCCCCCTGCTTCCGGGCCGCCTCGAGGATGGCCCCCGAGAGCCTTCCCACCTTGCCCCGGCCTGCGGCGGGGTTCACGATGACCCAGCGTTCCACCCTCGTATTCTTATAAAGCTTTACATGAGCTCGGTGAGGCTTCTCGGGTACGGGATAGATACCCTGGTGGTCAATCTCTATTGGGATGAGGGGGCGTACAGCCTGCCCGAGGGCCTAGAGGCCACGCTGGACAACTTGAAGGAGTTGGGACGGGTTGAACCGGATGCGGGCGTGCTGTGGGGGGTGGATGCATACCTCCCCCTTCCTAACCCGTTGGCTGGGTGGACGGGTTCTGAGGTGGAGCCTGAGCTGTTCCAGTCGGCGGCGGTGAGGTCTGTGCGCCATTATCGGTGGATGCTGGATTTTGCGGGGCTCATTTTCTGGCGGCTTTCCTCCGTGAAGGAAACTACTAGGAGGGCCAATTTCCCGGCTATGCGGGTGGAGTTTACCGGTCGCTACCTCATGTATGCCCGTAGGCGGGCAGATGAGGTGGTGCGGTGGGCAGTGGAAGCCGCCACGAACTTGGTTGGGGTTCGGCCTTCTCGGGTGCAAGTGTCCAGGGCAGACCTGTTTTGTGATGTGGAGGTACCGCACGGGTACTTTACCTTGGACTCGCTGAACCGGTTTACGTCCAGGAGCCGGGCTCGTGGGCTCTATGCCGTGGAGCCGGCGGCCCCCGGCGAAGCCGGGGCCCCGGCTACCGGGGGGCCCATGAGTATCACGCCCCCCGCTACGCGACTTCGGGTCCCGGAGTCCTGGGAAGAGGCTCCGGCGCATTTGTCGGCGCATTTACGGGGTCGGGACTGGTCCGGCTTCACGTTTGGCCGGGGTCCCCTTCATGCTCGGGTGTACTCCAAGACTATTGAGGCCAAGGCGAAGCCAGGTGCTAGGGCGTTGCTGGAGATGTACGGCCAGGAGCACGGGCCGATAGAGGGTGAGGTAATCCGGGTAGAGTTCCAACTAACTACCGAGGCCTTAGCAGAAATCATCGTGCCTGGGGATGGTTCGGATGTCCGGGATTGGGACACGTTTGTGTGGGCGGTACCGGCTATTTGGGCTTACTTGACGGGGGACTGGCTTGTGTACCGCCAAGAAGGTGGGTATCGGCGCATGCGGGATAACGAGGTGGATGCCGTTTGGGTCGTGGTTCAGTCGGCCTTTCGGTCTGGGGAGGTGGGACGTGGGGGAGTAGTTAGGCACGCGTGGAAGGCTATGGTGGACCCGGTCATGTTGGCGAAGCAGGCTTTGGGTGCGTACATGACGGCGCTAGTGGCTGTTGGGAAGGTGGTGGATAGGGTTCGGGGCGTCTGGGTGAGGCTGTTCCGTGAGCTGGGCTTGGATAAGGAAGGGGAAGAGGCCCTCGGCAAGATAGGGTTTTGGTCCGTTAGGAAGGCAGAGCGGGTGAAGCTGGCCAAGTTCGGCTTTATGCCGGTCGGAGGTGTGTGATGGCTCAAGTGATGGTGTTGGCGGTCAATGTGTTCCAGAAAAAGGACGGTGCGGCGGGGGCTCGGGTGGTGGTGGCGTCTACGCCTCGCAATCCGAACGTGCGGGGGTTGTTGCCGGTGGAGTTTGAGGCTCTGCCCGAGGTGGCAGATACCATGAAGGTTTTGCCGGGCATCTATGACTTGGATGTTGAGCTTCCGGTGTCCTCGGGTTTCGGGCAACCAAATGGGGTGCGGCCCCTAGTGGTAGGGGCTCGGTTCGTGGCGGCGGTGGTGCCGGATAAGAAACATGCTCAGTCCTGAGGAACTCCAGGAGGTTTTGAAGGCAGTCATGTTTGCGTTAGGGGTTATTGCCGGTGCCTTGCTGGGAGGTGAGTGGTGAACCCGGTGGTCTGGTTCGGGATGGTGTTGGCGTGGGTTGCGGTGCCGTATACGTTCCTGGCGGCGTACCGCTACACGGGGAGGTTGTATGGGAACCTGTAGCGTGGAGGTTCTTGCGTGCGATATTTGCGGCGGGCAGGGGTTTACTGAGCGCAATCATCCGTGCTGGTGGTGTGATGGTGAGGGTTGGGTGGTGCGGCTGGAGTTTGAGGTGGATAAGCCGGATGGGGAAGGAGTGAGGTCTGAAGTATGGATCTCGGGCAAGTTTTTGCATCCTTCTGGTGGGGTGTTGGGGCGGGGTTGGTGGCTTCGTTCCTACGCAATACCCTCAAGCGGCTTTAGGGACAACCGGGGCGCTCTAGTCCCGTGAAGGTCCAGAAAGGAGGTGAGTGAGGTGAAGGAGCGGTTCAAGGTTCTGGTTGGGACTGGCCTTGCGGCGTTGCCTGCGGTCCTGCCGGCGTTTGCTCAGGCTGCTGATGTGGAGTTTGACGCGGGGTCTATCGCTTCCAAGGTGATTACGTACATCGGCGGCATTGCTGCGGCAGGCGTGGGCGTGCTGGCTCTGACTATTGGGCTTTCTGCCGCTTGGCGCTTCGCTAAGCGCTATCTGAAGGGGTAGCCATGCCGTTGGCCCTCCTGCTGGTGGTCCTCCTGCTGGCAGGAGGGCCTGTTCATGCTCAAAGCCAGTTCAAGGACGCTATCAAGAGTGCTGTGGCTGGCATGACCCTGGATGAGATTATCCAGTGGTCGGATGGCCAGTTTAGGCGTGCGGCCCTAGTGGGTCGGTATGTCCGGTGGGGTGGCGTCATCATTGGTGGCGCTGGGCTCATCCTGACTGCGTTGGATTTGTACTATACGATACAGAATAGGCGTACGGGTACGTCCTTAGACCAGTGGTATTTCTGGAACCCGGATGGGGATAGGCCCCCTATTGTCTGGTACACAGGCAGTAATGAGGCCTACCTACAAAACTGGTCAGAGTGGGAAGCCTACTTCAACGAAAAGCAGGCGGCCACGGGGGTGCATGACCCTCAATGCTATTACCGGCCTCGGATGCGGATTTACGATAGAAACTGGGGTAATGAGTGGGTGTTAGAGTGGGGTATTTTTGACCCCTACACTAGCGGGCCGTGGTATGAGGTGCATAGGGAGGTGTATGCAACCAGTACGGAGGCCCGTAATGCTATGTTGGCGCGTGTGCCGGAGTTGACTGAGCGCTGGAAGGCGTTTGAGGCGGCGGAGTGTGTGCATTGGGGGTCCTCGGGGCCGCGTCCTCCGTTGGCCCAGTGGTTGCGTGAGCACCCTGATGCGGCTAATGGCGTCAAGATTGCGGTCCAAACATACCTAGACTCTGCGCCCTTAGGCTCGCCGTCTGCGCCGTACCCGGGGGTGCAGTTAGAGCCCGTGCCGAACCCTAACCAGTGGACGGATAACCCCTTCACTCGTCCAGACATAGATACGGATGGGGACGGATGGCCAGACCCGGTGGAGTGGAAAGAGGCAAACCGGAGGGGTGTTCCCTGGCCGGATGTCATCAATGACCCTACAGTCTACCCTGACCCTAACGGAGACCCTGACGGGGACGGGTGGCCCACGTTGCGTGAGGTGGAGTTGGGTACTGACCCCTATGATGCCACTTCGAGGCCTACGGTGGGGGAGAACCCGGCTACCCGGTCGCCAGATACGGATGGGGATGGGTGGCCAGATAGCGTGGAGATAGGTCAGGGGACTGACCCCCACGACCCCGCCAGTCATCCCGAGGGAGAACCGCCACAACAACCGGAGGAACCTCAATGGCCGGGTGGTCCGGCTCCGGCTAAACCTGCGGATGTGCAGTTGCCGGAGGTTCCGCAAGAGGAGGCGGAAAAGCTACCTGAGGTGTCAAAATTGGATGAGCTCTGGCAACCTGTGCAGGAGCAGTTGATAGAGCGCGTCCAGGAAAAGTGGAAGGAGCTCCGGGATAAGGCGAAGGACAGATTTCCGTTTGCCATTCTGAGTGTGTGGCGGTTCCAGACTGAGCTAGACCAGTCGCAGGCGTGCGCGTTTACCGTACCCATTGCGGAGTGGCAGGCGGAGGTCAACATATGCCAGACGCCGTTTTGGCAGACGGCGGCGCAATTCCGGCCCATACTGGCGGGGCTGTTCTGGGTTTCGCTGGCGTTTCTCCTCATCCGGCGGGGACTGGATGTCCAGGGGTGAGAATGTGAAGTCTGCCACCAAGCCATTTTTCCCAAGCCCATCCCCATCTTCTTGGGGCGTGGGGAGGGCCGGGGTCCCCGTCCAGGGCGCTAGCCCCGAGGCCCGGGGTTCGGCTCTACGAGCTCCGGAGGGCCACGAGGACGGGTGGAGGGCGGTCGCCCGGGCCGAGGGGTCCTCTGGACCCTGGACGGGGTGGCCCTCCCCGCTACGCTGGCTGGCGGGATGGGCTTGGTGGTAGGGGGTGAGCATGGGGGCTATCATTAGCGGTCTGCTAGACCTTCTCCAGTGGCTAGCGTCTACGGTAGGTGCCTTTTTCACCTGGCTGGTGAGCACTATCCAGGCGGTAGCCGGGTGGTTCCTGAGCGTCCTCCAGTGGGTGTTCGTTCACGCATGGAACCTCCTGGTGGACGTGGTTCAGTGGGCGCTGACGGCACTGTTTTGGCTCATAGGTACGGTGGCCGTTCTGCCTCTGGACATCCTCTCTGTGCTGGTGGGTTTTCTCCCCGAGGTGCCTGATGACTGGGCGGTGATGCGCACTATCGTTATCCCGGCGTTCAACGTGGCTAATCAGGTATTGCCCTTGTCGGAAGCTCTGATAGCGGGTTCTATCTGGCTCACGTTCTATGGCGTGATGGCTATCTGGCGCGTCATCACGTTCCTCCGGGGTGGGCGTTGATGGGTGGTGTGTAGCTAAGGGTGTGTGATGGGTGGTGTGTAGCTAAGGGGGTTGCTGGTGATTGAGGCATTTGTGGGTATTCCGGGGTCGGGAAAGTCCTATGCGCTAGTACTGAAGGGGCTTGAGGCGCTTGCGGCGCCTCGCCCTCGTCCGGTTTATGCCAACTTCGGCTTTATTCGGGAGAACGTCTACCACTACCTGCGGCGGCGTAAGCAGTTAGAACATAGGGAAGCGGTTTTGCGTACTGACCTTATCCGTGAGATACGGGACTATGCGGAGCTTCTCAATGTGCATGATGGAGTCCTTCTCTTTGACGAAGCCCACATGTGGCTACCCTCTCGCCAGTTTGACCTAATCCCCGTAGAAGTGATTGCGTTTTGGAGTCAACATAGAAAGGTGGGGGTTGACGTCTACCTGGCTACTCAACGGTATGGCTCGGTGGACGCCATAGTCCGTGAGCTGGTGGCGTTCGTGTACTGGGCCCGGCCTGCGCCGTTTTTTCTACGGCTACTGCTCCTGCCGTGGTCCCGTGGTCGGAAGGTGTTGCGGTATACGTCCATCATGGATGAGTCAGTGGGGATGGTGCAGCGCACTACTCGGAGTATCTATGAGGGGATAGCTCGGAACTCTGTCGTGATACTGGACCCCCTAGCAGCTGCGTGCTACGATACCTATGCGATTTTTGAACCGCCTATAGTCCGTCTTCAACGGGAGCTGGACCCGAAAAAGCGGGCGATTTTTGAACGGATGGGCCTGGCCTGGGATGCGTCCAAAGTGCGGGGGCGGCGGGATAAGCCTCGGGCTGTTGATGGTATGCCGTACCTGACTATGGAGGACCTAGCGGTTGCTTACCGCGAGGGACGTCCTGCGTGGCAGGCTCTGCGTGAGCGCTGGGATGCGTGGGTAAAATCGCTACGTGAGCCTGCTTCTCCTTCTGGTTCTGGGCCTGAGCCTTTACCTGCTGATGGGACGGTTGATTGGTCCCGCTTCACGTGGGGTGGCTAAGTGCCAACCCTGTATTATCTCAACATGGCAGCCCCTCTTCGGATCCAACTGACCCCGGAGGAGGACCGGCTCCTCCTGGAGCTCTCCCTGGACCCAAAGACCCACAAGAAGACCCGCCT